>JAFDIX010000321.1 GCA_019307805.1 Deltaproteobacteria bacterium
ACCCTGGCCCTTCAGCTTGCCGATAAATTGGAATACGGGCTCAAGCTTGTGAAGGACCGGTCGGGCATTAACACCTTCACTATCAATGGCGATGCGGTCACAGACATGGAAAAGTATGTGAACGATCTTGTGAGGAGCCTCTACCAGGGAGAGGCAGATTCACAATGATAGGCATATCCAAACTCTACTGTGGAACCGTGGAACCCTCTGACGCCCTTCGCTATGGAAGGCGTTCCCGGGATCTTCCTTCCCATCTTCTCCAATTTTCCTCAGATAAAAAGCCGGTGGTGGTCTGGAACATGACCCGGGCCTGCAATTTGAAGTGTGTTCACTGTTACGCCCATGCCGTCAGTCAAAGTCATGAGAGGGAACTCACCACTGAAGAGGGCATGGCCCTGTTAGACGATTTGGCGGACTTCGGCGTCCCTGTCATCCTTTTTTAATGGTACGCTCATTACACCTGAAAAGGCCCGGGAACTCAAGGAGGTGGGCCTCTCCTATGTCGGGGTGAGCCTGGACGGTCTGGAGAAGGTGAATGACCGTTTTCGGGGTAAGTCCGGGGCATTTAAAGATGCCATTCAGGGCATTCGAAATTGTCAGGAGATGGGACTCAAGGTCGGTCTCAGGTTCACCATAAACCGCATGAACATGAATGAGGTTTCAGGCATTTTCGATCTTCTGGAGGAAATGGAAATACCACGCATTTGCTTCTATCACCTGGTGTATTCCGGTCGGGGCTCAGAACTGATGGAAGAGGATCTGGACTACGAGGAAACACGGCAGGTAGTGGATTTGATCATGAACCGAACCAGGGAGATGCATGACAAGGGGAAAATGAAAGAAGTCTTGACCGTTGATAATCATGCGGACGGCCCCTATCTCTATTTGCGGATGCTCAAGGAGAATAATCCACGTGCCCGGGAGGTCCTGGAACTCCTTGAGATGAATGAGGGCAACAGCTCGGGGCGGGGCATTGGCTGTGTCAGCTGGGATGGGCGTGTGCATGCTGATCAGTTTTGGCGGCATCATACTTTCGGGAATGTCCTGGAAAGGCCTTTCAGTGAAATATGGACGGATCTCAATGACCCCCTCATGGCAAAATTGAAAGACAAGAAGCAACATGTGACGGGCCGGTGTTCCACATGCCGGTGGCTTCAAATATGTGGCGGGAATTTCAGGGTCAGGGCAGAAGCAGCGACCGGCGATTTATGGGCTCCGGATCCGGCCTGTTATCTCACGGATGAGGAAATCGCCGGCGATGAGAAGGAGGAGTGAGTGATGGATATTCGTCCGAGGCGACTGAGGCGAAGCCCCGCTATCCGGGACATGGTTCGGGAGACCACCCTGACGACGAAAGATTTTATCTATCCCCTATTCGTGAAGGCGGGAAAAGGGGAAAAGGAACCCATTGATGCCATGCCCGGGCAGTTCCAGTACACGGTTGATGGTATCGGGGAGGAGGCCGGGGTAATCTGGGAATTGGGTATCCCTTCCGTGATCCTTTTTGGGATTCCGGACAGAAAGGATGCTGTGGGGAGCCGGTCCTATGCGGATGACGGCGTTATTCAGCAGGCTATTGGGGCAATCAAGGAGAGGGTTCCGGATCTGGTTGTCATTACCGATGTCTGTCTCTGCGAATACACTGATCACGGCCATTGTGGTATTATAAAAGATGGGGATGTGGACAACGACGCCACCCTGGAGGTGCTTGCCCGGCAAGCCGTCAGTCACGCCAGGGCGGGTGCCGATTTTGTAGCCCCTTCGGATATGATGGACGGCCGGGTCGCCGCCATCAGGAAAGAACTGGATGCCCGGGGTTTCCAGAACAGGGGGCTGATCTCCTATGCCGTGAAATATGCGTCAGCTTTTTATGGGCCCTTTAGGGAGGCTGCCGATTCAGCACCCCAGTTCGGGGATCGTCAAGGGTATCAGATGGATCCGGCCAATGCCATGGAAGCGATCAAGGAGGCGTTGTTGGATATGGATGAAGGGGCGGATATGATCATGGTAAAGCCGGCGCTGCCCTATCTGGATATTGTGCAAAGGGTGCGTGAGATATGTCTGCTGCCGCTGATGGCCTACAACGTGAGCGGCGAATATTCCATGGTAAAGGCGGCTGAACAGATGGGATGGATTGACGGGGAGAGGGTCATGATGGAGATGCTCCTGGCCATCAAAAGGGCTGGTGCCGACTTGATTATCACCTACTTTGCCAAGGACGCAGCCCGCCGACTAAACCCGGCTAAAACATGAAGTTTTCGTGTTTTCAGACTTTCGTGTTCTTGTCACGGCATAGCTTTCAAGCGACGCCGGATTCGTGATTAATACTTTGGATCACTTCCCATTTTAGGCATTGGACGCCTAATGATTTTGCAGGCATAATTAAATCCCATGAAAAACAAAAAACAAAGACCCCGGGCAAATGAGTTGAGGCTGGTGGCCTGGGAAACCACCAGGAGCTGCAACCTGGATTGCGTGCACTGCCGGGCCTCTTCAGAAAAGGGGCCTTACCCCGGTGAACTGGACGAAAACAAGGGCCTGGAAATACTGAACCAGATTGCTCAGGCGGGAAAGCCGATTGTCATCCTTACCGGCGGTGAGCCGCTTCTGAGAAAGGATATCTTTACATTGGCCCGCCATGGAACAGGGCTTGGCCTCCGCATGGTCATGGCTACCAATGGAACCCTGATTACTCCGGACGTTACCCGAGAGATGAAAGAGTCCGGTATCAAGAGGGTGAGTATTTCCATTGACGGAGCCAATGCCTCGGACCATGATCGGTTTCGAAAGGTGCCGGGGGCCTTTGAGGGCGCCCTGCGTGGCATTGAAACCCTCAAAAAAGGGGGTATTGAATTTCAGATCAATACGACCGTCACCAGGCACAATGCGCACCAGATCGAACAAATCCTCAAGATGGCCATAGATACGGGGGCGGTTGCACACCATATATTTCTCCTGGTCCCCACGGGTCGGGCCAGGGACATGGTGAACCAGGAAATTGATGCCAGGGAATATGAGAAACTTTTGCACTGGTTCTATGAAATGCGGGAAGAGGCGCCCCTCCATTTAAAGGCAACCTGTGCGCCGCACTACTACAGGATATTGCGGCAGGAGGCACACCTAAAGGGAGAACGGGTCGACTTTGATACATACGGTCTGGACGCTGTCACCAGGGGGTGCCTCGGGGGCATTTCTTTCTGTTTCATCTCCTATGAGGGTATTGTCCAACCCTGCGGATATCTTGAACTCAATGCCGGTGATCTCAGGGAGACGTCCTTTGGAGATGTATGGAATAAATCGCTTATCTTTGAGAATCTCAGGGATTATTCTTCCTATGAGGGGAAGTGCGGAGAGTGTGAGTACATAAAATATTGCGGTGGATGTCGTGCGAGGGCATTTGAGGCCACGGGAAACTTTTTGGCAGAGGAGCCTTTGTGTCTGTATCAACCGAAACAGAAGCCGCAGCATTCGGCGAAGTGATGCACGCTTGATGGGACCTGCAATGGCATGAGACAACCTGAGTAGTTACTTATGGATAGTATAGACAGGGCGATTATAAATGAGATTCAGTCGGAATTCCCTATTGTTTCAAGGCCTTACCGTGAGCTGGGGGATCGGCTTCAAATGTCGGAAGATGAAGTCCTGGCGCGGGTCACAAAACTCAAAGCAGAAGGCGTTATCAGGCGCATCGGGGGAAACTTTGATTCCAGGAAACTGAATTTTACGAGCACCCTGTGCGCTGCCAGGGTGCCGGAGGGAAAAATAGAAAAATTTGTGGCCGTGGTGAACAGCTATAGAGGGGTCACCCATAATTATCTGAGGGGCAATCCCTTCAATATCTGGTTCACTTTTATTGCTCCTAAGATGTCTGATATTGATGGGGCCCTCAGGACAATTGAGGAGAAAACAGGGGTAAAGGAAATATGCAATTTGCCGGCTGTCAGGATGTTCAAAATCAAGGTTGATTTTGAGGTCTAGCCCGGATTATTCATGATGCTGCGCACCCTTTACGAATAATCCGCCCAAGGACTTCGACTCCGGCCCTAGAAGGCCTTCGCTCAGGGCTAGCCTTGAGCGGGTGTGAAGCACCCTGCAGGCTAGGATTCCTCTTCATTATATTTCTGTAAAATGCGTTCCAGTTCAGCTTCAGTAATGAGGCCCTCCTCGTAGAGAACGTCCCCGATACCATCTTCCCTGAGTTCGTCGATCGCCAGAATAGTCTTGTTGGTTTTACCTTTGGTGCTGAAAAAGGTGTAGTTCAGTGTCAGAGTCGATTTTTCCAAAAGTGTCATGCCGTTGCCAACAATGATGATGTGGTAGGCCAGAAAGAAATAAAAAACCCCTCCAACCACAGCGATAATGATCAGTTTCTTTACGATTCTCATAGAAAACCCTCATAATCTATTTTCGATGAAGATACCCTTAAGCCATGTAACCAGCATCCTCCAGGATGCCTGGGTAATGAGTGTGGCGGGCGATGCGAGACTCGAACTCACGGCCTTTGGTTCCGGAGACCAACGCTCTATCCAACTGAGCTAATCGCCCACTGCTTACATGAAAACCATTATTATCAATTTTTACAGGTTTGGTCAATAGAGCAACCGTTTCATGGACGGCATTATTCAAAATGCTAAAATTTTTATGCTGAGTAACCTTGAATCATTAACAACATGAAAAAATCTTGACAGTAACAGGCCCCTATGCTAGGAATCGAACAAATAGGTTAAATTGAAGTTTGGTGTTGTCATCTGGCGAGGGAGTGGGGATTTTTTTAAAACACCTTTCTGTTGCGGGTGATAATCATTTCCAATTCTCAATGAGATAAAACGAGGTTTCTGATGGCAAAAGAGGATGAGGTCCTG
>JAFDIX010000322.1 GCA_019307805.1 Deltaproteobacteria bacterium
GTGAGCTATATTGCTGAAAATTTTCGAGTGCGAAAAACAAGGAAAGGATTGAAACAGGATGGCAAAGTTTGACCGGGATTTTCTTGAAGAAATGAAGCGCATGTTTAATGTAGAGCTTCTTGGTGTCGCCTCGGTTACGAAATCCGGCTCTAAAGAGCTGAAAAAATACGCCAACGCCCTCCTGCCGGGAGCCAGATCTGTAGTTGTCCTCGGCAAGGAGATTTTTCAGGAGATGGTGGCTCTCCTGGGGACATCCAAGGAAGTGGGAGAGGCCTTTTCCGGGGATTATTTCTTAACCCATACCGAATACATCAATGGAAGACTTACAAACGCGGTTCATGGAATGGCGGGGTTTCTGAGGGACCAGGGTTATCGCACACTGCCCATGCCAACCGTAGCCCCTACTGACCAGAGGTTTTTAAAGGCTGTTTTTTCCTATAAACATGCTGCCGAGCTGGCAGGTTTGGGTACGACGGGTCGGCACACCATGCTTATTACGCCTGAATTCGGTTCCCGCATAAAATTGACCTGCCTGCTCACCGAGGCGACCCTGGAGCCGACGCCTAAATCCCGAAAAAACTACTGTATCAAATGCAATGCCTGTATCAAGGCGTGTCCATCCGAGGCCCTCCAGATACCCAAAAAGGGTCAGGCCTATGCGATGAATCCCTACGCCTGCCGCACATACCGTGTCGCCGGGCTCACCTGCAGTGTCTGCATGAAGGCATGCGATGAAAGCCAGAGCAAAAGACGGGTGTGAGCCTTTGAACCTTTCAGATTTTGCCTTTACTCCCCTGAAAAAAAGGTGTTATCTCTCCTTCGTGACCTCCAGGAAATAAAAATCCCAGGATGGGGCGGTTCGCTATCAGGACCCGGTATTCAGTTTAATCTGCTTTTCTTTTTGTTCTTGCTGAACGCTGATGGCTGAGTGCTGACAGCACGCCGGTCTTCTACAAAAGTCTTTCCTGCGCAGGGATGCTTTAAAGATCGAAAGGCCCTTAATGCTATTTAAACGTTGGTCCAAACCAAACGGTTACAAAGAAGTCCTGGCCATCAGTCTGCCCCTGGTGGCCTCCATGGGCTCGATCACCCTGATGCAGTTTACCGATCGCATGTTCCTTGCCAATTATTCAGTGGATGCCATTACCGCGGCCTTGCCTGCAGGAATTGCCTCCTTCACCTTCATCGCCTTTTTCATGGGTGTAGCCAATTACACCAATGCATTTGTGGCCCAGTACACCGGCGCCCGGGCCCTCGACCGGGTCGGGGCCTCAGTGTGGCAAGGCATCCACTTCGCCCTCATGGCAGCGGTGTTTCTCGCCTCCCTTTTTTTTATATCCGAAAACCTTTTCGATCTGATCGGTCACTCCCCCCACATCCGTTCCCTGGAAGTCGCCTACTTTAATATCCTGACCCTGGGAGCCGGTCTCGTAGTATTGAGCTCGGCCATGGCCTGTTTCTACACAGGGCGCGGTTTGACCTGGACGGTCATGCTGGTGCATATGACCGGTGCCGCGGTCAACATTCCCCTGGACTATTGCCTGATCAACGGCATCGGCCCTTTTCCGGAACTGGGTATCGAGGGGGCCGCTATTGCCACGGTGACTTCTTCCGCCGTCATCGTGGCAGCACTGGCGTTTCTCATCTTTGCCCCATCCAATCGCGCCCGTTTCGGCACGTGGAAAAAGCGGGCCTTTGACAAAGAACTCTTCGGTCGGCTGATGCGATTCGGGTTACCCAGCGGTATCCAGTTTTTTCTCGAGATCTTCGGGTTCACCTTCTTTATCCAGATGTTGGGCCGACTTGGTGATCTGGAACTGGCCACCTCCAATATCGTACTCTCTATTGAAATGCTCGCCTTTCTGCCCATGGTCGGCTTTCACATAGGGAATGCCACACTCGTAGGCCAGGCCATCGGGCGGGGCCGGCCGGAAGACGGTGTCTATTCCACCTCAAGCGCACTCCATATCACCATGGCCTATATGATGCTGCTTGCCGCCATTTTTGTCCTCGCACCGGAACCCCTGTTGAAACTTTTCAGGGCTGGTCACCATTCCCCTGAAGAGTTTGCTGAAATCATCAGCCTGGGCGTTATTCTGATGCGATTCGTGGCTGTTTTCTGCTGTTTCGATGCCCTGAACCTCATATTTTCCGGGGCTATCAAGGGGGCGGGCGACACGCGATTTATCATGTGGACCATTGCCGCCATATCCCTGGGCATCATGATCATTCCCACCTATCTGGCCATTGAAGTCCTGGGGGCGGGCATTTATACGGCCTGGACCCTGGGCACCATCTACGGGTGTGTACTGGGGCTTGCCTTTATGCTGCGCTACCGCAAGGGCAAGTGGAAGAAAATGCGGGTCATCGAATCCGTGCCCCATCAGTCCGAAACCAAGGACCAGGGGATACCGGTCGTCGAGAAAAGTTTATGAGGTGGATGAAGGCCAGGGAGGTGAATATCCCGAGAAAGCCCAAACTAGCGCTTAAATGTCTGCGGCCCTCCATTCTTTCGGAAAATCAAAATTTCGTCCAATTTTCTTATATGGATTTCTAGGCCTTCGGAAGGCAAATCATCCACGCCTTCGTCTTCACTCACAATTCGGACAGCCAGACCGGCCCCTGCCCGTCTGGCCATTTCCATATCATCCGAACTATCCCCCACCATGACCACTTCCCGTGGGTCAAGATTCAGCGATCGACATGCCTTTAAAAATATTTGGGGATCGGGCTTGGGGGTTTCCGAATCGTCTGCCCCCAAAATGATATCGAAATAATCTCGCACCCCCAGCAATTCAAGTGCTCTTTCAGTCCGCCTCCGCATATCATTGGTCAGACACGCCAGAGGAGTACCCTGATCTTTCAATGCTGCCAACAGCGTCAGAGCGCCATGTGTGGGCTTTATCAATGTATCCAGGGGCAGGGCTTGATCAGCCTCGTCAAATGCACCACGCGCAATTTCTTGTGCACTATCCCTTTCGTATCCCTGTTTTTCAAGAACACCGGAAACAATCCCCATGGTCTCGGCCCTGGTCGAGTGCCCCAAAGCACCATTGGGGTGCACCTTGCCCGTGCCAGGATCATATCCCACTGCCGTTGCAATTTCCCCCTGGATGGAACGACCGTCTCCCTTTAGGCGGGGCAGAATAAAACGCAACCGCCCTTCCATGAGTTGGCTGAACTGATATTGGAGGTCAACCAGGGTGCCATCCTTATCAAAGAAGATGCCCGAGGCTTCAACCTTCCGCGAACTGATTGAGAGCATCAATCCCAAGTTTCTATTCCTCCCTAAAACTTTTTAGCCTCTCGCACTGACCATTGCCGTCACTTGGTCGTGTGCCCGCCGTCCACAATAAAAAACTGCCCCGTAGTCCAGTTGGCCTCATCCGACGATAGGTACAATACTATGCCGACCAGGTCATCGGGTGTTCCCAGTCTACCCAATGGAATAGGATCAATCAGGGCCTTTTTCATAATAGGGTCAGCCAGAACATCCCGGGACATATCCGTCACCGTGGTCCCGGGAAGGACACAATTGACCTTGATTTGATGGGGGGACAGTTCCAGCGCGGCAGAGCGCATAAAAGCGAGAATAGCACCCTTGGATGCCGTGTATACGGACAGAAGAGGTTCTCCCACCACGGCAACGATGGATGCACAAAGAATAATCTTCCCTTCCTTCTGTTTCATCATCTGTTCCGCAGCCACTTGTGTACAGAAGATATTGCCTTTGACATTGGTGTGAAAAATCCTGTCGATGGTCTCTTCGGTCTGTTCCACCAGGGGCTCTTTGTGGACCAGCCCCGCATTACTCACCAGCACATCCAGTTTCCCGAATTTATCGACAGCGAAATCCACCATGCCCTGGACATCGGATTTCGTTCCCACATCCGCTTTAAAGGCATGGGCCTCGCCACCTATTTGGCTTATCTCCTGAACTACGTCGTTGGCCGCCTTTTCGTCGGAGACATAATTCACAATCACTTTGGCCCCTTCACGAGCCAACCCGAGACAATAGGCCCTTCCCATGCCTCGACTACCACCCGTGACAATAATTGCTTTGTCTTTCAATCTCATCTACCCATCCTCCGCTTCACCCGAATTATGACCAAAACCTTCATCTTTATTCACTTCGTTCTCAAATGAATTTTCATTTTTGAACTTTAACATAATTTTCCAGGCCAAATCACATGAAATATGATAAATGAGGCAATTGCTCACGGGAGCGCTGAAAGAGTCCTGGCATTTCGGTTGGGCCCAAAAGTATCCTTTTTACGATTCTTTTCAATGATGAAGCAGCCTTCTAATATATTCTATGGATGGTATATTCTCTTCGCGGCCTTCTTTGTGTATGCCCTGGGACATGGCCTGATGTTTTCCTTCGGGGTTTTTCTCAAACCCCTCTCGGAAAACTTTCAGTGGAGTCGCTCCCTCACAGCCGGCGCTTTTATGATTTTTATGTCCTGCCGAGCCTTGTCCTCTGTCGTAATGGGAGGGTTGACGGACAGGTTTGGAGCCCGGGCGGTAGTTGTCGCGGGTGGTCTTCTGATGGGAATGGGGACCCTCCTTGGTGGGATAATGACCAGTGTCTGGGAACTCTATCTTTTTTACGGCGTCC
>JAFDIX010000323.1 GCA_019307805.1 Deltaproteobacteria bacterium
TTACATTCACATACATACACCCTGCTATACCGGCTGGAGGGCGCCTATGGAAAAAGGTATCGAGATGAGCCGGATGGCGGTACAGACCAATTACTTCCCCCTGTGGGAGGCGGTTGACGGGAAATTGAAGTTTACCCGACGTGTCAAGAAACCGAAACCCCTTGAAGGCCTGCTCAAGCTGCAGAAACGATTTTCGCACTTAAGCGAAGAGGAGTTGAAACTATTACAGCAAGTAGTAGATAAAAGGCTGGCCCTTCTTGAAAGCTTGGCATCCGAATAGCCCACCAACATAAATGAAAGAAAATACAGGATGGAAATCATCTCCAAAGGAACTATAAAATAAGGACTATCTGTACCGGATGTTACGCCCACTGTGCGGTGATGGTACATCGGATTGACGGTGTGGTTGTCCAGGTAAAAGGAGATCCTGAAGCGGTCAAGGGGGCCCAGGGAGGGGTGTGCGCGAAAGCATCCTATATGATACAGATGCTTTACCACCCTAAACGCTTCAAGTATCCCTTGAAAAGGACAAATCCAAATAAGGGTATGGGTACTGATCCTCAGTGGAAGCGGATTTCATGGGATGAGGCCCTGGATGAGATTACGGAAAGGTGTAAGGATCTAAGAAAAAGGAACGAGACCTGGAGGATGGTGACCATCGGAGGCGTCGGCGCCCTCCCCTTAACAATGCCTTTAATAGGGCAGACAGGGTGGAGAAATCTTTTCGGGTCCATCAGCGGGGGTGCCGGGCATTCGGTTCATTGCGGCCAGGCATCACATTTGGGTGCCGGGATGAACCATTGTTCATGGTCTGTTACGCCTGATTTCAGATACTGTAACTATGCCATACATTTTGGGGCCAACAAAGGCCTGGGCAGCGGGCACTCGGCGGCCATGCTCATGAAACTGTCGGCAGACGCCAGGGCCAGAGGGATGAAAGTGGTGGCCTTCGACCCCATGTGCCATCTTGCCGGGGGAAAGGCGGATGAATGGCTTCCCCTCATACCCGGTACCGATGGTATCATAGCCCTGGCCATGGCCAATATTATCGTCAATGATCTGGGAATCTATGATGAGGAATATCTGACAAAAAAGACGAACGCGCCCTACCTGATCAAGACGGATGGACGTTATGTGCGTGACGATGAGGGGGAACCCATGCTATGGGATCTGACAGAAAAAAAACCCAAGGCATGGAACAACCCATCGATTAAGGACGCTGCTCTGGATGGCTCTTTTGAAGCAGATGGTCAAAAATGCCGCCCTGTATTTTCCAAGGTTCGAGAGCATCTTCAACAATATTCCCCTGAAGATGCAGAGCGAATCAGTACTGTGCCTGCTGAAACCATAAAGCGAATCGCCGCTGAATTCGCCGAAAATGCCCGAATTGGCAGTACCATAGAAATCCGCGGTGAAACATTTCCCTTTCGTCCCGTAGCAGCTTTCATGTTTAGAGGGGGCCAGGGCCATACCAATGGTTTTCACAACTATCAGGCCGTGGATTTTCTGAATCATATAGTAGGTGCTGCCGACGTCCCCGGTGGGGCCCTGGGCTGGCCGTCAAAGAGCCTTGGCCATCCGGATACAGGTACTACAAAGTTTGAGCCGGTTGCCAGCAAGGACGGCTTCCTGTTTTCTACGGCCTGGATGCCCATGCACGGCACATGGCCTCATCCGGAACCTAAGGAACCCACCGACCCCGCCCTCTACGATATTTTTACCGCAGCCCCTCCCATGTCAACCATGCCTCTCAAGTCAGACGCAGAGGAGACGTGGAAAAAGTTCGGTTTCCCTGAGGATCCCTTTGAACTGCTACTGATCTATTGGTCAAATGCCGCAGTCACAGCGGCCAATTGTGAGGTCTGGGAGAAGAGATTTAAGAACGTCTTCACGGTCTGCTCTGCAGCCGTTCCCTCAGAGACCACCGAATGGTTTGGGGATATCGTCCTTCCTGACGTAGTCAGTCTTGAGATGAATAACTTTGTGCCCGCAGAGGCCTATGTGTTCAGCTACCCCATGGGCATGCTCGATTGGGAATACCATCCCATGTTGAGAATCGTCGAGCCGGAGTATGAACGAAGATTCATCGGGGATGTCTGTCTCGAGTTATGGGACAGGCTTGGAATCAGGCAAAAATTCATGGATGTCACTGCCGGATGGCTCAGCCGGACTGCTTGCCCTAACCCATGGCATTCGGAAGAAAAACTGAATTTTGATGGTATGACTGACAGGGTACTTCGGGCCAGGTTCGGCAAGGACCATGACCTGAAATGGTTTCAGGAAAATGGTTTTGTCAGGTGGGACAAGAAACCGGAAGAGGCTTACTGGAGATGGTCGGTGGATGCAAGGGCCTCTATTTACCATGAGTGGATTGTTAACCAGGGAGAAAACGTAAAAGCTATCTGCGAACCAAAAGGTTATGAACTGGACTGGAAGCAGTATGTTCCTCTGATCTCCTATTTTCCAGCGGCGTCCCATAGTGTAAAAAGCGACGAGTATGATCTGTACGCCTTTGGTTACCGGGATATTCTTCACAATGCCTCGACAACCCAGGAGATACCATGGCTTTTTGAAGTGAGTGAGATGAATCCTTTTACCTTTAATGTGGTGATGAACACAAAAACAGCCAGAGACAAAGGGATAAAAGATATGGATGCCGTCTTTCTGGAGAATGAGGCTGGACAGAGAATAAAGGTCACTATTCATACCGTGGAAGGTATCCATCCAAAGTGTCTGGCCATGGCCCACGGCAGCAGCCACTCCCTGAAGGGACACCCGGCTGAAGGGAAATCCGGACTGCTTAATTCTTTGTTCATGGTTGAGGACAAGTACTTCTGCCCCATCTCTCAATCCATTGAGACTTCAGTCAGGATTAAGGTGTATAAGGAGGAAAGCTGAAATGAGGTGGGGTATGGTTATCGACCTTAAGAGATGCATTGGCTGCTATTCCTGTACTGTATCATGCAAGGAAGAGCACTTTCTCCCACCGGGTATCTTCTGGAACAAGGTACTGATGACCCACAAGGGTGAATATCCGACAGTAACCAAGGAGATTCTTCCTGTGATTTGCAATCATTGCAAGGAGGCGGCCTGTGTCGAGGTCTGTCCCACGGGAGCCAGTCATAGGCGTGAAGACGGCATCGTACTTGTGGACTCGGACATCTGTGTCGGCTGTCGGGCCTGTATCCTGGCTTGTCCCTATCAGCATCGGAGTTATTTCAATGAGTATACTCCATTTTTCGATGGAGAGGATTACACGCCTTCCGAGAAACTCGGAAGACGCCTGCACCCTCTTGAGGAGGGAACCGTTGTCAAATGCAACTTTTGTGTCGAAAGGATTGATGATGGTATGAGCAGGGGCCTAAAACCCGGACTGGATCCTGACGCCACCCCCGCCTGCGTGAATGCATGTCCGACCAAAGCAAGGGTCTTCGGGGATCTGGATGATCCCGACAGCGAACTCTCCGGTCTTATCAATGAGAAGAAAGGCAAGCAGCTGGCCCCGGAATTTGAGACCGAGCCTTCTGTTTACTACCTGAAATACTAAATAAATTGCACAGTTGACAGGGATCAGGAATCAGCAATCGAGTATCATTCTGAAATTAATAACGAAAAGCTGCCCAGGTTTTAAAAGTCTGGCAAAGATATATTGATTCTATTCTGAATTCTGACTCCAGAAAGATTACAAGGAGGTTCTCATATGCCCCGGTGGGGAATGGTAATTGATGTGAAAAGATGTATCGGCTGCTGGGGATGTTCCATAGCATGCAGGGAGGAGCACTTCCTGCCCCGCGGAATTTTATGGAATCGGGTTCTGATCGGCGAAGAGGGGAAGTTTCCCAGTGTCAGGAAGGTCATGTTTCCTGTCCTTTGTAATCACTGCGAGGAGCCTTATTGTGTTGAGGTGTGCCCCACCGGTGCCAGTTTCAAAAGAGATGACGGTATTGTCATGATTGACTATGATCAATGTACCGGGTGCAGGGCGTGTGTCGTCGCGTGCCCCTATCAGCAGAGAACTTTTTACGACGGGGAGAATGAAGAATATTTCCCCGGACAGGGATTGACACTATTTGAAATCATGGGGAGGGAACTGTACCCCCTCCAAAAAGGGACGGTCGTGAAGTGCAACTTCTGCACCGAGCGGGTTGAAGAGGGTATTGAAAAAGGTCTCAAGCCCGGCGTGGACCCGGAAGCGACACCGGCATGTGTTGTCACCTGTCCGGTTGATGCCAGGGTTTTTGGTGACCTTGATGACCCCACAAGCAATGTCTCGGAGTTGATTAAGAGCCGCAAAGGCACACCCTTTCATGAAGAATTCGGCACTAATCCATCGGTCTATTACATAGATTAGATAAGCATTATTATATAATAGGAAACCAGAGGAATCGAGCATGTCAATGAAGCAAACAAGCCCGGGTAAAGTAAAGGATGAATGGATCAACACAACTTGCGGCGCCTGTTACTGCGGTTGTGCCATCAAAGTACGTTGCGTTAACGGAGAGCCAATAAAAATAGAAGGCATACCCGGGAGTACTATGGGGGGTGCGGGTATCTGTGGCAAGGGAGTAGCCAGCCTCATGTATCACTATGATCCTAACCGTCTTAAAAAACCCTTGAAAAGAACAAATCCGGAGAAGGGGTTGGGTGTAGATCCGCAGTGGAAAGAAATCTCATGGGAAGAGGCCATTGATGAGATCTCCGAAAGGATGAAAAAGATCATAGCGGATGATCCCTATAAGATCCTGATCAGCAATCAGACACAGCGGGCCAGTGATGGACCCCATAATCATGTGATTAAGTATGCCCATGCCTTTGGCCAGGATCCGCATCCTGGTCTATAGCCCCTGACTGGAAATACACCAAGTATGTAATAAAGTTCGGGTCAAGTAAGGGAACTGGTTCCGGACACTCCGCACTGACCAATGCGAGACTCCGGAGCGATGCCATCGAGAAAGGGA
>JAFDIX010000026.1 GCA_019307805.1 Deltaproteobacteria bacterium
AAGCGGAATTGCGCCGAAGCCAACCCGCCTTCGCTCTAAAGAGCTTCGGCGCGGTTCGCCACGCCATTCATCCCTGTAGCAAGCTACAGGGTATTCTGGCGAAGGCGAATAAAAGAAAGGAGTCCCCGTGGTAGAAAAATTCAAAAGAAAAAAGTTTCCTTTGTCAGGCAGACCGCGCCATCTGAGACTCCTTGCCATTGTGCTGAGCTATAATCTTCTCATTATCGTTTTTATGGCGTTTTCTCTCTTTGCGCCCGACGTCATAGCGTTGTGGGACCAGAGCGCAAGCTTCCGCGAACAGGCAGAGGCAGCCGATCGCATGCTCACCCTGCACGCAAGGATCTGGCCCGTTATGATTGCTCTACTCTGTCTCATCGGCCTTCATTCACTCCGTGCCTTTCACCGTTTTCTGGGCCCCCTGCATCGGTTTCAGGAGTCTTTCAATAGGGTTAGCAACGGGGATCTCAGCGTCAGGATAAAACTTAGGAAAGGGGACCTTTTGGGAAGAGAGCAAGAGACATTCAATGCCATGTTGGATATTTTGGAGGAAAAAATGAAGACCTCCCAACTGGCATGTCATGAGGCCCTGCAGTCCCTGAATGCTTTGGAGCGAACAGTGGCCGATGCAGGTCATGGGGACCAGAAAACCCGGGAACGGCTTCAGGCGCAACGGAAAAACCTGGAAACACTATGCGAAAATGTCGGGTTTTTCCAGGCTCAAGAGGACCAGGAACCCCAGTGAGAAGCGAGGATCGACAGGCTGTCCGACAACCCAAAAGTCCTCTCCCCCTTGAGGGGGAGAGGCTAGGTGAGGGGGTGTAGATTCAAGCGCTTACACCCTTACTCTGACCCCTGGTCGCCTTCGGCGCCGTCAAATTGAGAAATCGTTAAGCGTGATGAATTCGCAAAAAGTCGTCACTCCGGTGAAAACCGGAGTCCAGAGTCTTTGTAAGTGCTTAGATAGGCTGGATTCCTCCCGGACTCGATCAGGGATCCGCCGGAATGACAGAAATTATGCGTTTTTGACCATTATTCCATTGTTCCACTATTCCATAATTCCATGTGAATGGCATATCATTATAACGCCGCTAAAAGCTATTTTATTTCAAAGAGTTATATGGTTTCCGAGATGTTCATCTAATGGACCATGACTCTTGAAAGGGTTCGGCCCGCCCTCTTGAGACTCTGGAGGGTGTCGGCAGGCAGGAAATAGTCCACGTAGGGGAGTGCCGCCTGCATGCCCCTGCAGGTGGGCCAGTAACCCTCGTCCCCTGCCAAAGGGTTCAGCCATATCACGCAATGGGCTCGCCGGTTCAGGGTCTCCATCTCCCTCACCAGAAGATCCCTGCCCCCCAGATCCCATCCGTCGCTCATGATGACCACCACGGTCCGCCTGTTGAGCAATTTTTCTCCATAGGACTGGTTGAACTGGTGGAGGGAGTACCCTATCCTTGTTCCCCCGGACCAGTCGGGGACCTCCCGGGAGATGAGTTCCAGGGCCCTTTCCACGGTAAAACGCTTTACGATGTGTGTAATGGGGGTCAGGGCTGTGGAGAAGACAAAGACCTCGGCCCGTGACCCCACACCCTTCAACCCCAAAAGAAAGGGCATCACGAAACGGGCATAGCGGTCCATGGAACCGCTGACGTCTGTAATAATGACGAGCCTCTTGAGCCGCCTCTTTTTCCGCCTGTAAAAGAGCTCCATGGGAATCCCTTCGGTCTTCAGGCTCTTCCGCAGGATACGGCGAAAGTCCATTTTCCCCGGATCTCTTGATTTCCTGTACCGGGTTGTCTTTGTAATCCTGAAGGGGGCAATAATGTTCTTCAGGATCAACTGGGCCACAGGGATGTCGGATGTCTTGAAACCGGCGAGATTTTTTTTCTCCAGTGTGGCCAGGGGGCTGTAGGTCACGCCTTCAAGGGTCTCTGTTCCCGGAGAGCACTCTTCGCCTGCCTGTTCCCGGCTGAATTCCCTGATCGCCCGCTGTGGGGCATCTGCATCAGGTTCCTGCTCTACGTCCTTTTCACAGGATGACTCCTCATCCTCTGTCGGCGTTTCTTGCCAGAACGCATCGAACAGTTCATCAAAAAGCTTCCACTCTCCGTCATTGGTGACCATATTGGCCCTGAGGGTTGCAGAAAAATCCTCCCGGCTTGCCGCGTTGATCTTTTCAAGGCCCTTGAGGGCATCCCGAACATTTGACGAGAAAACCTTGAACCCCCGGTTTTTCAGGAACCTGGAAAACAGGATGACCTGCTCTGTCAGGGTTGCCTCACGCATGGGACGCCGCCTGGCCCAGATACTCTGCCTGTTTTTCCGGGACGCCCCATATCTCCTCTTCAAATCTCTTGATATCGTCCTGGTACTTCAGGATACACCCCAATGTCTCCAGGACCACGCTTTCATCCAATAAATGGCGCTCCATGGTGATAAGGGCCCTTGCCCAGTCCAGGGTCTCGGAGATACCCGGTTTTTTGAGAAAGTCCACCTCCCTTATCTTCTGCATGAAACGGGTCACCTGTTTTGCCAATTGTTCCTCGATCCCGGGCATACGTGTGGTCACGATCCTGTACTCCTTTTCAAAGGAGGGATAGTCGATCCAGTGGTAGAGACACCGTCGCTTGAGGGCATCATGCACCTCCCGGGTCCGGTTGGAGGTAACAACCACCATGGGCCTCTGCTTTGCCTTAACCGTGCCGATTTCCGGAATGGAAATCTGGAAATCTGCCAGGATCTCCAGTAAAAAGGCCTCAAATTCCTCGTCGGATCGGTCCACCTCATCGATCAGCAAAACCGGCCGCTTCTCATCGGAGGAAAGGATGGCCTGCAGCAGGGGCCGTTTGATGAGAAAATCCTGCCCATAGATGACACGCTCTATCTCCCTGGCCTCCCTTTTCTCCTGCTCCTCGAGTCTGATGTGCAGGAGTTGCTTGGGGTAGTTCCATTCATAGAGGGATGTGGATACATCCAGTCCTTCATAGCACTGGAGCCGAATGAGCTCCGTATTGAAAAGACTGGCCAAAACAAGGGCCACCTCGGTTTTGCCCACCCCCGGCTCCCCCTCAAGAAAGATGGGCTTTTCCAGACGATGTGCCAGGAAGAGCACCGTTGCCAGGGCGCGGTCTGCAATGTAATGGGCGGTTGCCAGTTCCTCGACAACCTGTTCAATGGAATTAAAATGGGTTTCAGATGTCATGATTTCATCCTTTTTGGACGCTATATTTATAGGGTAACGAAAAAACCTCTCCTTTTCAATGGCGATTTCATAATTGCCAGAGTGAGGCCTACCGGCAGCACAACCGGTGTGAGGACCCATTCATGCTTGGTCCGCCATATTTTGCGGTTGACACTTTGCCTGCCGTTTCAATATAAAAACAGTGTATCCATTCCGGTGCCATGCTTTCTTTTGCCGGCCTGGTTGCAGATCTTTGTTTCACCGGTTGATGATATCAGGCCCGTTTACACTATGCCGTTGCAGTTGGTGCTTTCAGGGAGTGTTTGTCTGGGATGAACCGCCGAACTTTCCTCAAACTTGCCGGGATAGGAAGTCTTTCCGTTGCTGCCGGCTGCACTTCAAGACCGGAAAAAAAACTGTTCTCACTGGTTCGCGCGCCGAGTGATACGGTCACCGGCAAAGCGACCTGGTATGCATCCACGTGCAGGGAGTGCCCGGCAGGTTGCGGTATTTTGGCCAAGAACAGGGAAGGCCGGGTGATCAAGGTTGAAGGGAACCCCTTCCATCCCATCAACCAGGGCAGGCTCTGTATGCGGGGGCAGGCTGCCCTGCAGGGGGTCTACAACCCGGACAGGATCAAGACACCGCTCCTGAGAGACGGAGAGAACTGGCAGGTTCTCTCCTTTACCGAGGCCGAGACCATCCTCAGGGAGAAGGCAGGCCGCGCCGCGAAAAAAGGTCCCAACCGGGTTCGCATGGTGACCGAGGTGCCGGGCAGATGCCAGATGAAGCTCCTTTCCAGGTCCCTTGAGCAGTGGCGATCAGCCCCCCCTCTGGTCTTTGAACCCTACGCCTATGAGTCCCTTAAATCCGCCAATGAGTCGGTCTTCGGGGTAGAGGGTCTGCCCTCCTATCGTATGGAAAAGGCCGACCTTCTCCTTTCCTTTGGTGCGGACTTCCTGGAAACATGGCTGTCCCCGGTTGAATATTCCCGGAAATTCAAGAAGATGCATTCCCTGAAAAAGGAGCATAAAGCCCTCTTTTTTCATGTGAGCCCCTATCAATCCCTTACCGGGGCAAATGCCGACCGCTGGGTTTCCTGCAGGCCCGGCAGCGAAGCGGTCATCGCCCTCGGTCTGATTGGGCATGCAATGCAGTCGGGCAAGGGGCGGCGGCTTGACCCGAAAATGCGTGAATTTTTAAGGAAAGTCCTCTCCGGCTATACCCGGGAAAAGACCATTGCGCGGGCCGGCATTGAGGCATCCCTGTTCGACAGCCTGTGCGCCGCTTTGGACGAGGCACGCAAACCCCTGGTACTGGGGACCGGAACAGGGTGGCCCCTTGGTTTGCAGACCGACGTGGCCGTGAATCTCCTGAACCTCATCCTCGATCCCGACCTGACGCTCTTTGACTTCCATCACAGACACCGGGTTGAGGCCGCATCCAGAAGATCTGAGATCATTGCATCATTCAATGCACTCAAGGAAGAGCCTGTTGATCTTCTCCTCCTCAATAACGTGAATCCCGTGTACTCCATTCCTCCCAACAGCGGCATCAGAAAGGCCATTGAAAAGACCGACCTTTTTGTCGTGAGCTTCAGCAACTTCATGGATGAGACCACCGAGATGGCCGATCTCATCCTGCCGGTACAGCTTCCCCTTGAGACCTGGGACGAGTATGCAGGGGAAAAGGGGGTTGTCTCCACCCTGCAGCCTACCATGGGCAGCCTTACGGGCGCCCCGGGACTCGGTGACGTTTTTATTCGCACGGCCTTTGGTGATGACGCGCCTGCCCCAAACTATATGAAGTATCTCTATGACGACCTGCTGGAGAAGAAGCGCATTCATCATGGGCGCGGATGGATCAAGGCCCTGAGGCGGGGAGGTATCTTTACATCGTCGCCGCCCATGGGGGCATCCCCAAAGGGGATTTCCGAGGGAAGTGTGCTGAAGACCCTGGAATCCCTTTCTGATTCCCCGGTCTCCGATCTCACCCTGATTGCCTGTCCTTCTATCCGGTTTTTTGACGGCAGGGGCGCAAACAGACCCTGGCTCTGCGAGGTCCCCGACCCCTTGACCAGGGTGGCATGGCAAACCCCTGTCCTGATGCATCCGAAAGTCCTGGCAAAAAAAGGGCTGGTCCAGGGGGATATCCTGGAGATTCGATCAAAATGGGGAACCCTGAAGGCCCCGGCATATACTACAGTGGGAGTCATACCGGGTGTGATGGTGATGAGTCTTGGCCAGGGGCACCAGGCCTATGGGCGGTATGCGCAAAACGTGGGCCGCAACCCCAACCGTGTCCTTGCCCCGGAAACCGACCCGGTCTGCGGCGGCCCCATTTACATGGTGGGTGGCGCCGATGTCAAAAAGGCCCATAAAGCGGCGAGGCTGGTGCACACCGACGGCAGCCGTACGCAACACGGCAGGAAAATTGCCCTTTCCGTGGACCTCCAGGTGTTAAAGGGCCAAAAGGCCTCTCCCAAAAAAGAGGGGCTGTCCATGTGGGACTTTCCCTTGACCCCACCCCTGCCCGAGGGCTACCGGAAAAACAGGGATATCTACCCTCCCCATGAACACGATACCTACCGATGGGCCATGGTGGTGGACCTCGACAAATGCATTGGATGCGGGGCATGTTCTACCGCCTGCTATGCGGAAAACAACATTGCGGTTACCGGTCCGGCAAGGATGCTCGAGGGGAGGGAAATGGCGTGGATCAGTGTTGAGCGCTATGAAGATCCCGCAGACATGCAGAGGACCCTTTTCCTGCCCATGTTGTGCCAGCACTGCGACAATGCACCCTGTGAATCCGTGTGCCCGGTGTATGCCCCCCATCACTCCAAGGAAGGGCTCAACAATCAGATCTACAACCGGTGCATCGGCACCCGGTTTTGTTCCCAGAACTGCCCCTACAAGGTCCGGCGATTCAACTGGTTTGACTGGGATTGGCCCGGTGCGCTTTCGCTCCAGTTGAATCCTGATGTGACCGTACGCAGCAAGGGAGTCATGGAAAAATGCTCCTTCTGCATCCAGAGGATTAAAGAGGCCCACGGGGTTGCTAAAGACGAGAAGAGAAAGATCATGGATGGCGAAATCCAGCCCGCCTGTCTCCAGACCTGTCCTACCGGCGTGTTTGCCTTTGGAAACCTCATGGACCCCCGGAGCAGGGTGAGTAAAATGATCCGGGACAGAAGGGCCTACCAGGTGATGGGCTATCTGAACACAAAGCCTGCGGTGATCTATCTCAAGAAAGTACTCCAGGAGATCTAATGCCCAAAGTCGAATCACCATATACCCGGATTGACAGGACGGTGTTGGATTCACTCCGGCCTCCGTCCCTGATCTATTGGGCGGTGATTGCCCTCCTGCTGCTGGGTGTGGCAACGGGAGCACTCTGCTGGATCTATCAAATCGCGGTGGGGATCGGTGCGGGCGGTCAAAATATCCCCGTGGCATGGGGCACCTATCTCATCAACTTCGTGTTCTGGGTCGGTATCGCCCACTCAGGCACCCTGATATCCGCCATCCTTCACCTCTTCAGGGCAGGATGGCGCAATCCCATAGCCCGCGCCGCCGAGACCATGACGGTGTTTGCGGTATGTATTGCAGGCCTCTTCCCCTTTATACACCTTGGAAGGGTCTGGGTGGTCTTCTACATGCTGCCCTACCCCCACCAGCGGACCCTTTGGCCCAACTTTCAATCCCCGCTCGTATTCGATGTCATCGCCATCAGCACCTACCTCACCGTCAGTTCCCTGTTCTGGTACACGGGGATGCTTCCTGATCTGGCCACGGTTCGGGACAGGGCCTCGGGACTGCGGAAAAAAATTTTCACGGTCATCTCCCTGGGATGGACGGGCAAACATGAGCAGTGGCGCCATTACTCCCGGGGCTATCTCTTTTTTGCGGCCCTGGCAACCCCCCTTGTCATCTCTGTCCACAGTGTGGTCTCCTGGGATTTTGCCCTGGGCATCGTCCCCGGCTGGCACAGCACCATCTTCGCGCCCTACTTCGTGGCAGGGGCCATTCATTCAGGCCTTGCCATGGTCTTGACTCTGATGATCCCCCTGCGAAAGATTTTCAAATTTGAGGCCTTCATTGACATGAATGTCCTTGAGAACATCGCAAAGACCATCATCTTCACAGGGCTGATCGTGGGCTATGCCTATATGTTTGAATACTTTATCGCCTGGTACAGCAACAACGTGGTCGAACAGGAATCCTTTGTCTGGCGGGCCCTTGGGGACTACAGCATGGAATTCTGGATCATGGTCATCTGCAACACCATTATCCCGCTGTTTTTTTTCGTGAAACGCATACGAAGGAGCATCCCCTTTCTCCTGGGTATTTCCCTCCTGGTGAATGTGGGCATGTGGTACGAGCGGTTTGTCATTATCGCCGGCGGGGTCGCCCATGGGTACATGCCCCATGCCTGGGGCCTTTACCGCCCGACCGGGATTGAGATGGGAATCATGCTGGGCAGTTTTTCCCTGTTCTTTGTCTTTTTTCTGCTCTTCGCAAAGCACCTCCCTTCCATGTCCATGACGGAGTTGAAGGAAGCGGTCGGAAAAGGAGCGGGGCATGCCTGACAAAAGCCATGTGATCGGACTGTTCAAGGATGGGGGCCAGGCCGCTTCGGTGATCGAGGCCTTGAGGAAGGCGCCATGGACGCTGGAAAGGGTCCATAGCCCCTTTCCCGAGCACAGAATCATGGATGCCCTCAGGCTGAAAAAGAGCCGTGTCGGTTATTTCACACTGGCAGGCGGCATCCTGGGTTTCTTTCTCGGCTTTGCCCTTGCCATCTTCACGGCCACGCGGTGGAATCTCATTGTGAGCGGAAAACCGGTGATTGCCCTGATTCCTTTTCTCATCGTCGGCTTTGAATGCACGATTCTATTTGCCGTGATCGGCAACATTCTGGGCTTTCTCACCCAGGCCCGTCTGCCTGACTACGAAGGTCTCAAGCACCACGATCCCAAATGCACGGGCGACCATTTTGGTATCGTGGCCACATGCGATCAGGAGGAAGAGAAATCCCTGATTGCCTTTTTTCAGGAACACGGGGGCGAAGGTAAACCCCTTGAGGAAAACAACGAAATAAATCATGAACCCAAGCGATGAAATCCATAGCACCCCTTTAAAAAGCAGGCCGTGGTTCATCATGCTGTCGGCATTTGCATGCATCGGTTTTGTGAGCTTTTTGCTGGGGGTGTTCGGAACCAATCCTGAAAGGGCATGGCAGGCCTATCTGATCAATTTCCTCCTCTGGTCTTCCATTGCACAGGGGGGTCTGCTCTTCTCCGCGCTCATGCATGTTACCAAGGCAAGGTGGAGTTATCCCCTGAGTGCCCTTTCCGAGTCCTTTGCGGCCTTCTTCCCCATCTCCTTTGTCCTCTTCCTGCTGCTCTTTCTGGGAAGCGATCACATATTCCCCTGGCTTCATCATGATCTGCACGGCAAGGAGGTCTGGCTCAATCTGCCCTTTCTATTCTCGCGGAATTTTATCGCCCTTCTCATTCTCTACGGGATCGGATTGGTCTACCTCTATTACGCCCTGTGGTTCAGAAAAGACCGCATTGCCCCCAAAGGCAGAATCGGTGCCATGCTGCTGGAACGGTGGGCCCGAAACAACAGAGATGAGCAGTGGCGCCGGGACAGGATGAGCCTGTTTGCCGTGCTCTACATTGGGGCATTCGCCCTCGTTCTCACCCTCATTGCACTCGATCTGGTCATGAGCATGGAACCCCACTGGGTCTCGACCCTTTTCGGGCCCTACTACTTTGTCAAGGCCTTTTATATCGGTTTGGGTGCCCTCATCATACTTGCATCCATCCGGTACCTGAGCCTGGGGGAACAATCCGGGCTCTCCTCAAGCCAGTTCCATGACGTGGGCAAGTTGTTTTTTGCCTTTTGCCTGTTATGGGGTGATTTCTTTTACTGCCAGCTCGTGGTCATCTGGTACGGCAACATACCCGAAGAGACCAGTTTCATCATTCAAAGGGTCATGATTCTGCCCTGGCGGGATTTGGCCTGGACGGTCTTTGGTCTTGCTTTTCTCGTCCCCTTCCTGATTCTCATCAATCGAAGGATCAAAACCAGGCCCCTATTGATGATCATTCTCTGTTCGATTGTGATCTTCGGAATCTGGCTGGAAAACCTCCTATTGCTGGGTCCGGCCCTCAACCCCACTGCAAACTCCCTGCCCCTGGGGTTCTGGGATGGACTGATATCCCTGGGCTTTCTCGGTCTCATGGCCATGGCATTGACCGGGTTTTTTGCCATTTTTCCCCCATCGGCCCTGGCTGGCGCAAGGGAGGGCAACTGAATGAGGGATCCTTTGAACAGCATCATGAACGGTCTTAAGGACGCGCTGGACCTCCTGGCCCTCAACAGGGTCCCTTTGCTCGTCTCCGGATGTTGTCTCCTTCTGGTCTTCCTGTTTCTCTATCTCTTTTATCTGATGCCGGCCATGGGCCTCGGCCCTGAGCAGCCCATTTCTTTCAGTCACAGGGTCCACAGCGGGGTAAAGCAGATCCAGTGTGAATTCTGCCATTCCTATGTTAAGCGGTCTACCTTTCCGGGGATTCCTCCGGTAGAGAAATGTCTCTACTGCCACAAGTACATTATCCCGAACCACCCGGAAATTCAGAAGGAGCATCAATATTTCAATAGCAACACACCGACACCATGGGTAAAGGCCAACTATCTGCCGGAACACGTGTTTTTTAATCATGAAAGACAC
Organism: Deltaproteobacteria bacterium; assembly: GCA_019307805.1. Lineage (GTDB taxonomy): Bacteria > Desulfobacterota > DSM-4660 > Desulfatiglandales > HGW-15 > JAFDIX01. The sequence continues at coordinate 9,923 of JAFDIX010000026.1, forward strand.
ATTAAAAAAGAGGTGGCATGCCGGGAGTGCCACGGGCAGGTAGAGACCATGGACAGGATAAAGGGCAAAAATTTCAAGATGGGGTTTTGCATTGAATGCCACAAGCTGAAGAAGGCAAACCTGGATTGCTGGTTAGCGTGCCATAACTAGGTTGCAAAGCGCATAGCGCACAGAGCAGAGCGCTTTGAGCCTTGAGCTTGGAGCTTTGAGCGAACATGGGAAACACATATAAATGCGAAAACGGGTTCAATGATGGCAAATTCTGACTCTCTAAAAGACACCTACATTACTGCCAAGGCCTTCTGCCTGACCTCTGCGATCTGGTTTGCATTTGCCACCACCATAGGTATGATGGCGGCCGGGTACCTCATTGCGCCCGATTTCATGGCCAATATCGGCTGGCTGGTGTTCAGCAGGATCCGGCCCATCCACGTCAATCTTGTGCTCCTGGGTTTCGTGACCCCCGGTCTTCTCGCCTCTGCATTCTATATCGTCCCCAAGGTCCTGCGGACCAGGATCTACAGCGAAAAGCTGGGGATCGCGTCCGTGATTGTATGGAATCTGGCCATACTGATCGGCATAATCGCGCTCTCCGCAGGGCATACCCAGGGCAGGGAATATGCCGAACTCATCTGGCCCGCAGACATGCTCGTCATCCTTGCCTTTGCCCTTGTTTTTGTGAATCTGGTGATGACCGTGAGAACCCGAAAGGAACCCATCCTTTTCGTCTCCGTCTGGTATGCCCTCGCTGCCGTTGTCCTGACCGCAGTCACATACTGTCTCGGAAATGTGGTCTGGAGGCCGGACACCGGCGCCCTTGTCGGGATTCCGGATGCCATTTTACTGTGGTTTTACGGGCACAATGTATTCGGCCTTCTGCTCACTCCCTTGTCCCTGGCGGTTGCCTATTACGTCATTCCCCTGGCGACCCGCAAGCCCCTGTACAGCCACACCCTCTCCCTCGTGGGTTTCTGGAGCCTGCTGGTCGTGTACACCCACATCGGGACCCATCACCTCCTTCAGGTCCCGGTCCCCACATGGCTCAAGGTGATCTCCATTGTGGACAGCATCGCCATGGTCATTCCCGTGATGGTCTTTCTCATTAACATCTGGTATACGGCCAGGGGAAGGCTCGGAGAAATCCACGCCAATATCGGGGCCAAGTTCATCTTCACCGGGACGATCTTCTACTTCATCGTCAGTATTCAGGGATCCATGATGGCCCTTCCCCAGGTGCAGAGGGTGACCCACTTCAACAACTGGGTCGTGGGCCATGCCCACGTCGGGGTATTGGGCTTTTCCGCCATGATCGCCCTGGGAGGGCTCTATTTCATCCTGCCCAGGATTACCGGAAAGCCACTCTACAGCCGGTTCCTGGCGGATTTCCAGTACTGGCTGGTCATGCTCGGGGTCATCGGGTTCACCGTGGTATTGACCATCGCCGGCCTTATCCAGGGCAATGCCTGGCTCAATGGAGAGACCCTGTATCGCACATTGCCCCAGATCCACATGTATTATGTCCTCAGGGTAGCCATCGGATTTTTAATCCTGAGTGCCGCCTATATCGGTTTGTACAACATTGTCAGGACCCTGTTCTTCAACCCGGGAGCTGAAACATGAGGATGACTCCAATAGCCATTGTCCTCGGGGCTCTTGCCATCTTGGGCGCAGTAGTCTTTGTGGTTGTTTTTTATCCATACACCACAAGAGATATGACCCCTTCGGAGATATTCCGACTTCGCACACAGGAAGAGAAGGCGGGAAGGGCCATCTACATCGCCAACGGCTGTGTCTACTGTCACAGCCAGTCAATCCGTTCTATTGACTGGGGACACGGTGCGGATAGGATCGCCCAGGCCGGAGACTATGTACAGGACCAGCCCATACTCCTGGGATCCCAGAGAACAGGCGTTGATCTTTCACAGGAAGGGGGGGAGCATCCGGATGACTGGCATGTCGCCCATTTCATCAACCCGCGATACACCCGCCCCAATTCCATCATGCCGCCCTTTGCCTGGCTGGGCATGGAAAAAATCAAGACCCTGACCCGTCACATTCAAGGCCTGGGTTTCAAACAGGCAGACCGCCGCATGGAACGGCAAAACCATTGGAAGAGGGAGTCCATAAAGGCATATGAGGCAGGACCCAGGGGCAATGCAAAGTGGCTCGCGGAGACGGTACCCGAAGGTTGGCGCAGGCTTCCCAACCCCTACCCGACGACCAAAGCGGGCCTTGCCAGGGGACACAAAATATACCAGGACTTCTGCATCGGGTGCCATGGACCCATTGGGGACGGCATGGGGCCGGCCCAACCCTGGATATATCCACCTCCCCTCAACTTCACCATTCTCAAGGGCAAGGAGATATCCGGAGGCATTCTCTATTACCAGATAATGAACGGGATTACCGGCACGGGCATGCCCTATTTTAAGCGGGACCTGGAGTCACAGAAAATATGGGAAGTGGGAGACTATGTGGCGGTGTACTTCATTAATCAAAGTGATGCCAACGGCGAACCCCGGGGCATCGATGCGTCCTGGGAACCCTAAAGTGGGGATAATTTTTAATTCTTAATGTTTAATGTTTAATTATTGATGGTCTCGTAAAGAGTCGTCACCCCGGCGAAAGCCGGGGTCCAGGTCAGTCATAAGTTTCTGAAAACACTGGATTCCGGCTTTCGCCGGAATGACAAAAAATGGGTTTTTTTGACTTTTTACGAGGTTGTCATTATTAGTTTTTGATTCAAAATTCATAATTCAAAATTAAAAATTCATTAAA
>JAFDIX010000324.1 GCA_019307805.1 Deltaproteobacteria bacterium
ACCGGTGGTGTATCAGGCTTCCGTGGTGTGCCGGGTGGTGGCGCCTGCTTTTGTGCACCTGGCTTTGTCGCGACCGGCGGTTGGGGCGGTGGAATGGCAATCTTTCCCTGGGGTGCCGTGGCACCCTTTTTTCCCGGTGTTCCCGGACCCCCAGCACCTTTCCCGGGTGCCGGTGCCCTGGTCGGGGCCTTTTTCGCCCCCGGAGCTGTCTTTTCAGGCGGTTGCTGTTGCGGCGGCGGTTGGGGGGTTGGAATGGGGATTTTGGGTGCCGCGGCATCCTTTTTTTTCGGTGTTCCCGGACTCGCGGCAACCTTCCCGGATGGCGCGGTTTCGGCATCAGGCTCATCTCCCTCGCTCTGTTCTGCAAGGGCCTGTGACTCTTCTCTGAAGAGGGAGGAAAAGAGCTCCACGCTGTCTGAAAGAACCTCCTCTTCAGATTCCGGTTCCTTTATGGAATCCTTTGGATCTTTTTCGTCTGGCTTCTCATCCTTGGTATTCATTGTTTTGCTCCTATCCGTCATCTGCACCCAAAGGAAGAAACAACATCACTGGGCCTGGCCCATCCCCTTCATGGACAACTCGCCTTCAGACTCGAAAGGGATATGGGTTGCCCCGAAAGTATCACTTTTGACACGGATCCTTCCTTTGAGTTTGTAGTTCAACGCTTCCGTTCCCTGAAGACCCAGGACGCCGCGAACCACGTCCACTACCGAGGAGTATACCATCACAGGGATTGTGGTCGTCCCGTAAGCGGGAATCCGGGTCTTGACGTCGGATACCCCGGTAGCAAAGCGTTTGCCATTGACCTCCAGTTCACAGTCCAGGCCCGACACCTCAAAGGCCACATCATTGGGGTTCAGGACCCGGAGTTCTATCTGAAAAATCGACTCCAGGGCCTTGATCTCCTGCACACGAATATCTGCCACCTGCACCCGGGGGGGCTCCAGCCCTATTCCCATTCCGGCGCACCCGGACAGCATAACAGCAAGCACCAAAAACAATCGTCTCATCAGCAGATACCGCCATATATTTATCCAAGGTACCATATTGCTCCCTTTTTTGCCCTTCGAAGTTTTCACTTTCTTTCTCCCATCATGGGGGCTCTACCCCTCTGATTTCTCCGCCACTGAGTGCACCACCCGCTGGGGAAAGGGTATCTCGATATCGTTCTGATCAAAGGCCTCCTTAATCTTCCATGTGAGATCGCACCGCACGGCCCAGTAATCTTCCTTTGCCACCCAGGGACGGACCACCATGTTGACACTGGAGTCGGCCAACTCAGACACCGCGATCTGGGGAGAGGGGTCTTTGAGTATCCTTTCATCCTGCTCCATGAGTCCCATGGTGACATCATAGGCCTGCTGGATGTCCGAACCATATCCGATCCCTATCACCAGGTCGATCCTCCGGGTATCATACCCGGAAATGTTTTTGATCGTATTCCCGAAGAGCTTGCCGTTGGGGATCATGATCTTGATATTGTCCGGTGTGGCGAGTTCGGTCGTGAAGAGTTTTATGGCCTTTACAGTCCCGGCTTCCCCTGCCCCCATAATGAAATCCCCCACCCTGAAGGGACGGAGCACGAGGATGAGCACGCCGGCGGCAAAGTTGGCCAGGGATCCCTGGAGGGCGAATCCGATGGCAAAGCCTGCCGCCCCGAGAATCGCCACAAAGGATGCGGTTTGAATCCCGAATTTCGCCAGTGCAGCGAGGACCGAGAGGGTAAGGATCAGGACGTAGGTCAGGCTGCCCGCGAAGGAAACAACCGCCGGGTCTGTTTTGGATTTTTCCAGCACACGCGTGACTGTCTTGCGCCCGATTCCTGAAAGGATTCTACCAATAATGAGTATGAGAATGGCCCCGATGATTTTCAGGCCATAGGTAGTTAAAAAGACCGTAAGCTGGCTCTCGATCGCCTCCATGTTTTTTTCCTTTCGACTAAGAGGGATAGATTAGGTTAGAGAGGGTTTTAATTACCCCTTCCAGGAAATTTCTGCAAGATTTATTTGGGGATGGTTTTTACGCAGCGAAACCCGAGCCAGTGGGCGCCGTCTTTCGGGTCTTCAGGGGTCCAGCGGCAGGTGACCCTCACAAATGTGGCGGAACCCAGAAAGCATCCCCCACGCATGGGCAGATATTCCTCCTGCCATTGCCCCTCGCACATCTCCCAGACATTGCCGCACATGTCATAACACCCATAGGGGCTTAACCCTTCATGGAAGATGCCGATCTCCGAGGTCTTTTTCAGGTCATAGTCCCTGCAATTGCATTTATCCGGATAGAACTCCCGGCCCCATGCCCACAACCTTGCATCCGTTCCCCGGCCTGCCTTTTCCCACTGTGGTTCCGTGGGGAGAGATTTTCCTGCCCACCGGGCATAGGCCCGGGCGTCATCCCACCCAACAAAAACAACAGGTTGCATGGGCTGCCCCCATAAAGGCTCTTTAAAGAGCGCAGGCTCCCGATGCCCTGTCGCATCCAGAAAATTCTTGTACTGGAAATTGGTCACCGGATACCTGTCAATATAATAGCCCTCCAGATCCACTGTGCGTGAAGGAACCTCTGTGGCGAATATGGCGTTCACCTGCCCATCCAACATGTAAATCTGAACGAGTTCATCTTCGCTGATGCCCATGGTAAAGGGCCCTTCCGGCACCAAAACCATTTCGGCCCGGTCCACCGGGGACAGGATGGTATCCGAAAGGGGGCCAGACCCCACCTCAGTCTTGATATCCCAGAGGTTTTCCAATGTTGAAGACATTCTTTCCATGTTTTTCAGTAACATGGTCCTTTCCGGCGTTGAAGCCACTATAACGCAAATGGGGTTCTGCGACCAGTGTTTGATTGCACTATGCCTTTTCCCTGTCCAGGATTTCCCGAATCTTATGGGAGATATCCTTGATGTTGAATGGTTTCTGTATAAACCCGTCGCAGCCGCGGTCTAAGATCTCGCTTGCCTGTCCATCGATGCTGTATCCGCTCGAAAGAAGTACCTTTACCCCGGGGTTCAAGGCCTTCAACCGATCGTAGATCTCGCCACCCCCCATGTCCGGCATGATCATATCCAGGATCACCATATTTATGGCGCCCTTTTTTTCCTCAAAAACCCCGAGGGCCTCCTCACCGCTCCTTGCCAGGACGACCCCATACCCCAGTTTCTCCAGCATTTGCCCGCCGACATCCAGGACCAATGCCTCATCATCCACCAGAAGAATCCTTTCCCCCCCTTCAAGGATCCGCTCAGAAGGGGGCTGTTCAAGGGTGACCGCTTTTTCCGATGCAGGCAAAAATATGCTGAAGACGGTGCCTTCTCCCCTTACACTATCCACCTGTATAATGCCACCATGATTATTGATGATCCCATAGGCAGAAGCAAGCCCAAGTCCAGTGCCCCTCCCCATTTCTTTGGTCGTAAAGAAGGGATCGAAAATGCGGTCCCTGGTCGTTTTTTCCATGCCCGCACCCGTGTCGGTAATGCTGATTTTCACAAACCTGCCTGGTTCCGCAGGGTAATTTTTTACAAAAGGGGCATCCAGCGTCACATTTTCCGTCTGAAGGTGCAGTTCCCCACCCCCGGGCATGGCATGCCAGGCATTCACATAAAGATTCAGCAGGACCTGTTCAATCTGGGCCTGATCCGTTTCCACGGGCCAGATATCTTTTCCGTATTTTCCATGGATGTTTATTTCCTTTTTGGTGCGCCCGAACATCCTGCTTGTCTTCTCGAGCAGCGCGTTCATGTCAGTCGGTGTGACTTCATATTTCCCCCCCCTCGCAAAACCCAGGAGCTGCCTGGTCAAATCTGCGGCGCTTTGCACATGGTCCTGGATCCCCTCCAGGTGTTCCAATTGAGAATGGGAAGCGTCCTTGTCCATGAACATCAGAGAGGTGCGGCCCTGGATACCCATAAGCAGGTTGTTGAAGTCATGGGCAATACCTCCGGCCAGGGTCCCGATGGCTTCCATTTTCTGTGCCTGCTGGAGTTGGGCCTCGAGAATTTTTTGTTCGGTAATGTCTCTCAAGAAATTCAAAGTGCCGGGTTTTCCCTCCCAGGTTATAAGCACCGCATTGAGTTCAACCCATAATTCCCCGCCGGATTTGTTCAAAATCCTGAAAGTGTAAGGGGTCGGCACTTTTTCCCCTTTGAGCCGCCTCAGGTGCCGGTCAATGACAGTGTCCCTGTCGTCAGGATGAATCAACTGGAGAAACGGCGTCCGGGCCAATTCATCTACAGGATAGCCGACCATCTCTATTGTTTTGGGGTTTGGAAATTTAACGACCTCGTCCTGGGCAATGAAGATGGCATCATTGGCGTTTTCCACCAGCAGGCGATATTTCTCCTCACTCTCCTTCAGGGCACTTTCCGCCCTTTTGCGATCAGTCACATCCCTGACAAAGGACCACATTCCAAGGGGCCGGCCCTGCTCTCCCTTCATAAGGTGGCCCCGTATCTCGATAGGGAAAATGGTGCCGTCCTTTTTTCGGTACTCCTTTTCATAGGGTTGAGAGTACCCCTTTTTAAAAACCTGATTTTCGTGGATATCTGCCTCCAGTGCGTGCCACCTTTCAGGAGTTATGTCTTCGAAAGTTTTCTTCCGCAGCTCTTC
>JAFDIX010000325.1 GCA_019307805.1 Deltaproteobacteria bacterium
TAGGCCCGGTTTATCTCCAGGTTTTCATTTTCAGCCAATTGGTCAAGCTCTCCGCGATCCCCCAGCGCAACCATCTCCGGATCAATGGGGATTTCACCCAGCAGGGGAACCCCCATCTTCTCTGCCATTTGGGCCCCTCCCCCGGACCCGAAAATGGAGATCGGCTTTTCGCAGTGGGGACATGTAAATCCACTCATATTCTCAACAACCCCAAGGATTTTCATCTCCACCTGGCGACAGAAGTTAATGGATTTCCTCACATCCGCCAGTGAGATCTCCTGGGGTGTGGTCACCACCAGGGCCTCGGCATCCGGGATGGTCTGGGCCACGGTCAGGGGTTCATCTCCTGTGCCGGGAGGTGAGTCAATAATCAGGTAATCCTTTTCTCCCCACTCGATGTCCGATATGAATTGTTTAATGGCGCTGATCTTGAGGGGACCCCTCCATATTACTGCCGTATCCTTGTCTCCCAGGACCATTTCGATGGAAAGGACGTCCAGATTTTTTGAAAAGGAAAAAGGCCGTATCTTGCCCTTCTGAGGGATCTCCAGGCCTCCCTGAATGCGCAGGAGGTGGGGAATACTCGGGCCGTGGAGATCCACATCCAGAAGACCCACCCGGTAGCCTCTTCGACTCAGAAGCAATGCCAGGTAGGCGGCCACAGTGCTTTTTCCCACGCCCCCTTTGCCACTCATCACCAGGATCTTTCTTTTGAACCTGGCCAGCTTCTCTTTGATCTCTTTTTCCTGTTCCAGTCTCTCCGCATCCCCAGGGGTCATGGCCCCCGGCATTCCACACTTGTTTTCCATCTCCTATGGTACTCCTTTTTGTCCTATGCAATAAAAAGGACCTCCCCAAGCGATGACCTGGGGAGGTCCCTCGAAATTTTCAGACTATCCCATTGGCAAACGACAGCCTCTACAGTTCAAGCCATGAATCAGAGTACAGTGACTGTCCCAGAATGACCTTGGCCGTTTTCACGTAGTCCTGCATCTCCTTGGAAAGGGCGGCTATGTCCACGTCCTCCCCGTCCATGATCTTGTGGATAATCTCCACGATATCCGATCGTTCGCCCCGTGCAATGGCGATCAGCTGATCATCATAGGCATCGGCAATGCAGGAATACATCCCCCTGCGCTCCAACATGACCATATAGGTCTGATTCAAAATCGGCCTGAGATGATCCGGTGGACCATTGGAAATATTGGAGAGCCCGCAGGTGGATTTGACACCGGGAAACATATCCTGGAGCATACCCTGGAACTCGAGGAGACTTATGAGCTGCGGCTGCTGGATGTTGACAGGGGTGACAATGCCGTCCACAAAGATGTCCTCGTTGGGAACACCCGCCTCGTTGGCCGCATAGATGAGTTCTGCCGCCAGGGCGCCCCGCTCGTTTTCATCCCTGGGAAGCCCGTCGGGTCCCCACATGAGGGCGATCATATTGGCTTTGTATTTCCCGGCAAGGGGAATCATCTTTTCATATCTTTCCGGGCGGCACATGATGGAATTGATAATGGCCTTCCCCTGGACGGTCTCCAACCCGGCCTCCATGGCCTCAATGTTGGATGTGTCGAGACAAAGGGGTGGGGAATCTCCGATCGCTTCCTGGACCGTTTTGACCACGAACTCCATCAACTCGGGGCCGCCCTTCCTGGCAGGACCCAGGTTGATGTCAATCCAGTCCACTCCCTTTTCCTTTTGTTTTTTGGCCTCTTCCGCAATAGGCCCGGGATCCTTCTCCTTGTAGGCCTTTCCGATAACCGTGCTGATGACGTTTAAACTCTCTCCAATCAATAACATGGGTACACCCCTTTCTCTCTACTTGGCCATATCCTTGAGAAACTTCGGGATGAGTGATGCATCCCTCGGACCGATGAGCACCTCCCAGTCCGGCAGTTCCTCTTCCACCTCTCCGCTGATAGAGGCGGCATACCCCGGGATGATGACCTTTTTATGGGCAATCTTATCGGCGATTCCGCACTTCTTGACAAACATGCCCACCACATCACCGGAGAACTTCCCGGCGGCCCAGGCCGTCATCACGGAAAGTCCTTCCGTATCCAGAATGAGGAGCCAACTCGGTATTCGGCTCCCCTCGATCTCTCCACTGACGATAAAATAGGTGAGGGAAAAATTGGTCGTGATGAGCACGGGCGAATTCTCATCCGGGGTTCCAATCTCGTAGATTCCCTGGGCGACCGTCATGGGTCGCTGGGGATCCGTAAAAATGTTGAGTCTTTCCAGAAGGAGAGGAAAAAGGCTCTCCCCCGTGAAATCCGACAAGACCACGATCCCGGCATATTTGGCCACGAGCATGGCGGCGATGACCGTCTCCATATCCAGGTTCCCGGCCATCTCGCAGGGAAAGGTAATGGTGGGAAACCCGAGGGAACGGTTTCCGGCCTTGAGGGGCGCCCTGCGTATGACTACCTGATCCTCAAAGACCTGCTTGGCTTCTCTGGCACCCGAGTCCAGGACGAGGTCTTTGAGGCCCATGCCGGTCAGCTGGTCGCTGAGTGCGATCAGATCATCCACATTCTCGGCCTTCACCGCAAGGGGCAGACCCGTCTCTTTGGCCAGATTGCCCATGTCCTCTGCATTTTCCTTGGTGGCCGCATAGAGCAGGGGCTTTTTAGTGGCCGTCGCCTCGGCAGCGGATTTCATGGCCTCCACACTGTCACTCATCAATACGAGGCCGAATTCGCTCTCCTCGGCAATCTTCTTTGCCGCAGCCGTAAATGCCGCAGCATCTCCATTGACGTCCTTCAATGCCACCAGCTCCGGCCTGAGATTCAAACCCACCCGCTCAAACTGCAGGGCATTCCACACCTTCAGTTTTTCGTCCAGGGCGGCGGCATCCATATCGGAATTCACCACAGCGGCGATCCCGGTAGGATTGTAAAAGGTCTTCTCATGGCGGAACATGACCGTTTCCCCGCCAATGGTAAAGGCCCTTGTACCGGCGCCTATGGCAACGGGCCTGATGGGTGGCGCAGAGGCCTCAGCCAACTGCTCCCTGGCCTCGTCCGACACATAGGGACAGGCATCCAATTCCGCCTTTCCCGAGGCCAGATTCATGGCAAATGCCAGGCACGTGGGCACACCACACTCACCGCAGTTCGTTTTAGGTAGCAGCTTGAATATTTGTATTCCAGTGAGTCCCATAATTTACTCCTAATCAGAATTTCAACAACGCATTAAGTTAAAAACTCTGATAGCACTTATTTTTTGCTATCAAAATGGAATAATGGAGCACTGGATAATGGGCGGCAATTTTTTAATCTTTCTTAACTGAACCCATCACTCCATTACTCCAACGTTTCTTTACCCCACGATGGCATCCATGTTCAGGGCCGGATGGTCTTTCTCCTTTAGAAAGGCCATCACTGTTTCTTCATCTGTCCCCACGGTCTCATCAGCGATCTTGTCATACAGGTCCGGTACACCCATCTCTTCTGCCCGCTTGTCTAATCGCTCCTTGATCTCTTCTTTCAGGGACTTGGGCATCCACACCATGCGAAGAAGCCCGCCGTCACCCAACAAGAACTTACCCTGGGTAATGTTAAACTTGCCGTGACCCACAAAACCGGGCGAAGACTGTCCGCCGCCCATCACACCGGCTAATGTCGAGAACTTCATCCCGCATGGCGTCATACCCGTGTAATCCCTGTGGACCGTCATGATGCCGTTACACCCCGGGAGTACTGCCGCAATGGCCTCGCAGCAACCGCAGGTGGTCATGGGATCATGGACAATGCTGTAAAAATTATAGTGGTCTATGGTCTGTCTGGATGCCTTGTATATGAAGTCATTAACCCCCTTAAACTGCCCTAATACGGGATCAAGGACCTCTCCCTTTTCCACGGGCTGGTTTGGACCGGTGGGGTTGATCTCAAAAGAGGCCTTGCAGTCCATCCAGTTGTAAGCCCCGCAAAGACCGGTCCTCTCCGGGCTGATCATGCAGACATGGCTGGGGGCAAAGGACTGGCACAGGGTGCAGGAATAAAACGTCTCTACGCTCTCATCGGTCATGGTCTCGACCCGCTCATCCCTTGTCTTGTATTCCGCCCTGGCCCTTTTTGTCAGGGAATCCACGTCTTTTTTATCCGTGTACAGGGTAACCTGCACCTTGTCCAGGATGCTCCCGAAGTCCTGATGGAGCTTGGCGTGGAGAATAGTGCCGATATCCTTTATGGTAAAGCCCTTGTCAACGGCCTGATCGCTCACCCTGATCCAGGAGATATCCCTCTGCCCGATGTGCATGATATACTGGGCGTAGTTAATCAGATGGTGGATCTGCCTCTCTAAAATAGGCTCAAAGTCGGGCTGCATTTCTCGGCCTGCCACCTGCACATAGATGCCTAACGGCAGGCGGTCACCCTTCTTTATATCGGTTACTTCAGGCCCTATAACCTCCACCCTGCCGTCTTCAATCTCGTTCATCTCCGCCATCTTGCAGAGCTCGGTACACTGGGTCTTGCCGCCGCCCATCTCGAGATAGAGGTCATCCTTGCGAACCCGCTCACCCTCAAAGGCCGGGCCATAGGAAAGGGGAATGTCGATATCAGCGATGGTCACCTTGAGACCCCTCACCTCGATCGATACAATATGTTCATAGGTACAAATACCCGTGGGCAATATCTCGGGGATATCCGTATCCGCAATGGTCGGGAAACCCCAGTTAATACATCCGGCTGCATTGGCCGCCCATTCCGCATTCACATCACCGAGGGCGTTTACAAAGGCGAAGATCCTGTCTTTCTGATAGGCCAGCATCTTCTTGTAATCACCCGGCTGGATACCGCCAAATGACATGCCGGCGCGATTGGCAAAGCCAACGGCAAACACGGCTGCCGAGATATCGGGGCCAAAGGATACCAACCGGGTATTCCACCCGATCTGGACATCCTCCTTGATCAACTGCTCCGCAAAGGTGGTGCCATTCTGGTTTGCGGCCATGAATACATATATGCTCTTCAACTGATATTCCTCGGCGATCTTTTTGGCCGTAGCCGAATCCGGGGCCGCGCCGACAATGGCTGCAAATCCGGGGGCC
>JAFDIX010001002.1 GCA_019307805.1 Deltaproteobacteria bacterium
ATAAGCTCTGACACCATGAATACCATTGCCCGATTTTTTGAGGAAACTTATATGGCCCAGGTGGCGGGGCCGCTCATCGGCGCGACCTTCCTCTTTCACTTTATCTTGGCCGCCCGCAAGGTCCCTTTCAGGGTGGAACAACAAACTACTATCTGGAAACACGCCCGTATGCTACACCATCATGATACGTGGCTCTGGTTGATCCAGGCATTTACGGCCATGATTATTCTGATCATGGGATCGATTCATATGTGGACCGTACTGACCGATCTGCCGATCACAGCCGCCAAAAGCGCAGCGAGGATCCAGGGGGGATTCTGGATGGTGTTCTACCTTATTCTTCTCCCCATGGTGGAACTTCACGTAGGGATCGGGTTTTATCGTATTGGAGTGAAATGGGGCTTTATCAAACGAAGCAACCGGAAGGGGCTTAAAAGGTTTGAAAATATCCTTACAGGGATATTCATATTCATTGGCCTGATCACTATTATCCGGTTTATGACACTATCGGTATAGTAGCCGTTTACGGGTTCAAAGGTTCCGAGGTTCAAGGTTTAGAGGTTAAGGGATGAGATAGCTTTCCTGTTTCATACTCTTAATCATAATCCTAATCTTACTCAACACGATTATGATACTCCCGCGAAAGCGGGAGTATCCCGCCGCGGGATTAATTTTACTGGATTCCCGCGTTCGCGGGAATGACGTTATTGAATCGCGGGAATGACAATAACGGATGCTTTCTGATTTTTTACGAGACCATCAATATTCAATCGTCAATATTCAATATTCAATTTCAAACGGGGTAAAGTAGTTGGAAACCGAATTCAGTGATCTGTTGTGCATAGGAGCCGGATTAGCAGGGGAACGGGTTGCCATAGAGGCGGCGTCAAACGGGTTCCAGGCCATATGCCTGAGTCTTGTGCCCCCCAGGCGGTCCCACTCATCCGCTGCCCAGGGAGGGATGCAGGCCTCTTTGGGAAACTGCATCATGGGGGATGGTGATAACCCGGACATACACTTTGAAGATACGGTCAAGGGTTCGGACTGGGGGTGCGACCAGGAGGTAGCGCGGCTCTTTGTGGAGACCGCCCCTACGGCAGTGCGTGAAATGGCCCTTTGGGGGATTCCGTGGAATAGGGTTGTCCCTGGGAAATCCACCTATTTTAAAGGAGGAAAACAGTACGAAAAGGTTGAGGCCAAAGAAAAAGAAGGCCTGATTACTGCCAGATCTTTTGGTGGAACGGCCAAATGGAGAACCTGCTACACGTCGGACGGGACCGGGCATACACTCCTTTACACCATGGACAACAGGGTGGTGGAATTGGGCGTGAAGGTGCACGACCGGATGGAGGCCATATCCCTTATTCACGATGGGGAAACCTGTATGGGGGCGGTGGTGAGAGACCTTAAAACAGGGAAGCTGAAGGCCTACTTAGCCAAAGCCACACTTATAGCCACCGGCGGTTATGGAATGCGGTTATCAATGAAGGGAGTGGGGCCATTATTGCCCTTGATACCGGTATTGTTCCAATTGGAAACCCTGAGGCTATACAGTTTCATCCCACCGGCATTGTTCCCACGCACATATTAGTGACCGAGGGATGCCGGGGTGATGGTGGCACCCTCTTAGATGTGAATGAAAATCGATTCATGCCCGAGTATGAGCCTGAAAAGGCGGAATTGGCCTCGAGAGACGTGGTATCGAGGTGGATGACGCATCATATTCGAAGGGGCCTGGGGGTAAAAGGCCATTACGGGGATCATCTCTGGTTGGATATCCGGCATTTAGGCGCAGAGCATATAAAGACCAAGCTCAGGGAAGTGGAGGAGATCTGTAATAATTTCTTGGGGATCGATCCGATTACGCAACTGATTCCGGTGCGTCCTGCCCAGCATTATACCATGGCAGGTGTGAGGACTGACAAAGATGGCGCGGCCCATGGGCTTAAAGGGCTTTTTGCGGCAGGCGAGGCGGCCTGTTGGGATCTGCACGGTTTTAACCGTTTGGGCGGGAACTCCTTGGCAGAGACAATAGTGGCTGGGAAGATTATTGGGGAAAAGATTGCTGAGTTTTTGAAGGGATACGATGTCACCTTTGATACCGGTATTATAAAGGGTTGTATGGTCAGGGACCTGGAACGTATTGAACGGCTGGTATCGTGCAAGGACGGACACGAGGATGTCTATAAGATTCGTAATGCAATGCAGGACGAATTGATGGATCGGGTTGGAATTTTCAGAAACGGGAATGACCTCCAGAAGGCGGTTGACAACCTGCAGGAGATCTACGCCCGGGCAAAGAAGGTGGGGATCCGTTCCAACTGGCTCGGGGCCAGTCCGGAATTGACCTTGGGTCTCAAGATCCAGGGGATGGTTCGCTTAGCGCTTTGTGTAGCATACGGGGCGCTTCAACGGACTGAAAGCCGGGGATGCCATGCCCGCGAAGATTATGATGCCCGAAACGACAAGGACTGGTTGAACCGAACCTTAGCGACCTGGAAGGAAGGGGATGATCTGCCTATCCTGAACTACGAGCCAGTCTCAAAGATGATGGAGCTTCCACCAGGCGACCGGGGATACGGTGCTACCAAGATCATCAGCGCTGAGGGAGAAATTACAAAAAAAGAATCAGAACCTATGATGGGAGATTAAAATGGGCAGAAATCTGAAATTCAATATTTTCCGTTACAATCCTTTGGATCGCAGTTCTGTCCCTCACTCAGATACATTTTCTGTCGAAGAGACCGACAGCATGACCCTCTTTATAGCCCTGACACGGATCAGGGAAGAGCAGGACCCATCGATAATTAACGGGAGACCCGATCTCGCATGCAAGACCCTCACCAAAGAACTCCCAACCGAGATTACCCTTATGCCCCTCCCTGTATTCAAGTTGATAGGAGACCTCTCTGTAGACACAGGCACCTGGTTCAGGGGCATGAACGAAAAGATGGGTTCGTGGATTCACACCGACAAAACCCCGGATCCCAATGCCGAGGAAGAGAAGATGGACAACTCCTTAGCTGAGGAGATCTACGAATTGGAGCGTTGCGTTGAATGTGGTTGTTGCGTGGCATCGTGCGGCACCGCAAATATTCGGGAGGATTTCGTTGGGGCCGTTGCCCTGAACCGTATTGCCCGCTTTATGTTAGACCCGAGAGATCAGCGGAAGGAAAGGGAATACTTCGAGGTTATCGGTACGGATGAGGGCATCTTCGGCTGTATGGGGCTCTTGGCCTGTGAAGATGTATGC
>JAFDIX010000326.1 GCA_019307805.1 Deltaproteobacteria bacterium
GCCCGTTGAGACCTGACACCCCTTTCAGGATATATAACCCGGAAAAGGGGGGCTCTTCAGCAGATGGTGATATCTTGGGGGGATTATAAGTGGGTCACGGGTCGTCTATTCTTCAAGAATGTATGTGTATCTGCCATTAGGTGTTTGACGGAATTTTCCCTGTGTCAGATCGCCGTCATCAAGTGCAGCATCAAGTAACTCGATATCACTCAGTGGTGCGGTTGCCTGATAAAGTGCAATCCCGGCATATGGATAATTGTCCGGTCCCTCCCAGTTATACGTGCCCCCAAACGAGGTCGTCTTTCCCCAAATTGCCGGGCTGATAAATTCTCCCATCTTGGAAACATCGGGTAAAACGATGTGGGAGTCATTCGGAAAGTCGCCTTCCTCAAGTGCGTATGCAATAAAGCCTTTCTCAAAGTATTTCAAATCGCATACAATGTCGGCTATTTTTGCTCTTTTTCGATAACTGCTGTAATTTGGAATTGCAATGGCGGCCAGAATACCGATGACAGCGATTACAATCATTAACTCAACGAGTGTAAACCCTTTGCAGGCCATGTGATCTTTTTTATCGCCCGTCTTTTTGAAACCTATTATTTTAAAAAATAGCATTTTTGCCTGGTATCCGGATAAGAGTTTCGCCATTTAGCCCTTTGTGAGGTGCTAATATTCGGAAAAAATTGCAAGAGATATGCCACTAGGGGGATAATAGAAATTCGTAATAATATGAAGTATTTATTTCTGAAATGAGGATAAAGGTGTTTTCATAACAACCAGATTGTGTAAAATAATGCAACTCAATGGCAAAAATTTGTCTTTTTTCGATTATCCCGGTTTCTTGGATTCTCGGCACACCGCCGCTCTACTCTTCTCCGTTGGGTTCCACCACAACCTTGATTGCGCCTTCCCGACGGTTTACGAAGGTGTCGAGTGCACGGGCAAATTCAGACAATGGAAACGCGTGAGTGATCAGATCGTCGATTTTCAATTGCCCGGTTGCGATCATCGGAATCACTTTTCGGGAGACATTGGGATTTGCGCGGGAGCCGTAGATTGCGATTTCGTTGTGAACGATGTATTTGAACGGCAGTTCTTCCACCACGCTGTCAGGAGGCACACCGAGCAAGGCAACGCTCCCCCCCTTGCGAACCATCCGGACCGCCTGATTGAAAGTGCCCTTGGCGCCGGAACACTCGAAGGCTTCGTCCACTCCCAGAGCTCCTGCAGCGCGCCTTACCGCATCGACTGGATCTTCCTTTTCGAAATCAATCAGCACGTCGGCACCGAGGCGTCCGGCTGCTTCGAGCCTCGCGCCCCGACCCACCATAATGACCTTTGAGGCCCCCAGGGCCTTGGCCAAACGCATGCTCACCAGTCCGATGGGGCCGGGCCCGATGATCGCCACCGTGCCGCCCGGGGTGATGCCCGACAGTTCCAGGCCGTGCAGTGCCACACCCGCGGTATCCCCCATCGCCCCTTCTCGGAAGGATACCGATTCGGGCAAATGGGTGAGGCTCTTAACCGAATAAACGTTGTATTGGCCATATGCGCCCGGCGAAACGAACCCGTAATGCCGGTGGCCGGTCTCGGGCAGGCCGTAGTTTTCACAGATTGTATAGCGCCCGTTGATGCAGTTGCGACAAATGCCGCATCCTTTATGGGCTTCCCCGGCGACCCGATCCCCAGGGGAAAAGTCGAACACGCCCGGGCCTACCGACGTAACTTCACCGGCCCACTCATGGCCTGGGATAAACGGATAGGCGGGGGGCCAGGTGCCTGCCAGATCACCCCGGATAATTTCAGGGTCGCTTCCGCAGATAGCAACCGCGCGAATTTTGCATAACACTTCGAACGGACCGGGTTCCGGGACGGGCACTTCGCCCACCTCAAACTTGCCGGGTTCAGTCAGCAGCAATGCTTTCATCAGTCACCTCATTTTGTGCCACGATGGGCGTGTGCTCATTTTACTCGGATCCTACGGAAAGGGGTTAAATATACTTGGCTCATGCGGATCGTAGTTTTAATTTTCTCGACTCGTTTTCTCTTGGATATCTTTCCCCTCATTCTTTCTACGACACTGCTGACCAAATTAAATCGGATATTCTATTCATAGCATTTTTATACAACTAGGATTAGCAAGAGACAAGAGTAGATTTGATAATCCCTTTTCTGGGCGAATGCACTCATGGCAAACTCGACCTTTCTGGTTGTCAAAGGGCATAAACAACATATTAGGGTACAAAAAAAAATGCAGGGCAGAAAAGCCCTGCTTCCCATAAACGATATTTTCATCGTTGGTTTTCAGGTGACCGGTTGAGATTGTTCCCTTTCAAAAGAGGCTATTGCCAACTGTAAAGTATGATAGTCCAATTCAACCTCTTCCCATCCAAGAAAATGCAGGCGATCATTAAATCTGATAGGCTGACAGATGGATCGATTTGAAAGGAATAGGCCATATCCTTGATAAATCTTGGGATTATATTATTGTCAATTCCTTTCCTTTTCAACTCATTGATGAGGGTTTCTTCTATATCTGTAGAGTGCTCTTCCATGCTTTCAGCATCCTTTTCTTATACTTCCTTTTAAAAAAACAGGCCCCCGAAGTGCCGTTATCTCCGGTTAGGGTCACGGTCACCCGAGAAGCCTTAAGTTAAATGCCGCGACAGAATCTCTTTTTGAGTATAACCTTTGGAGGCCCTTGGCCATCTCGTGGTTTAATATTGTGCATTGAATCTGGGGCAATTAACAATAATATATTCTTAAGGGCCATCCCTTTTACTTTTGAAATAAACTACCACCGAGCTTTCTCGATGGTAGTTTATTCAAGAGGATGCGCCGGTCCACTCTTTTGACAGATTGACGGCAGCCATGGCATCCCCTCCATAGGCATCAGCCCCGGCGTATGCCCGAACTTCCTCGCTCATGCCGCCGCCGCCGATCATGATTTTGACCTTGTCCCGCAGACCGGATTCCTCAATGGCCTCTACCGTATTCTTCATGGCGTCATAGGCCAGGGTCAGCAAACCGCTCATGCCCACCACCTGGGGCTGCACTTCCTTGATGGCATCTACAAATTTCTGGCGGGGCACATCCACACCAAGATCATGGACCTCAAAGCCATTGACATCCAGGAGGAAAACGACGATGTCTTTTCCGATGTCATGAATATCCCCTTCCACAGTGCCTATGAGGACCTTTCCCGATCGCTCCACTTTCTGTTCCGTCTGGATGAGGGGCTTGGCCATGTCGGATATCTGCTTCAGCATTTCTCCTGCCATCATCAACTCGGGAAGGAAATATTTCCCTTCTTCAAAACGCTTGCCCACAACCTCTACGGCCTCTCTGCAGAGATCCAGAACCTTCAAAGGGTCCTCACCCCCATCCAGCATCTTCTTTGCCAGATCCAGGGCCTCCTGTTCTTTCATGCCGGCCATCGCTTCAACCAATTCGTGAGACATCGTATTCCTCCTCTTTTACATTGATTCCCCTATCGCTTAATGTTGCCCATTATGTTCTTCAAGGCCGTTCCAGGCAAAATGCTACGGAATATGACAAATACCAAAGCCCACAAAACTGTGGTTTTCGGAACCTTTTTTCATGCCCTGCGCCGTTCGCCTTACGCCGTACGCCATCAGCTATAGCTGCCGTATTCCTTCCCTGCATTGATCATGGCCCTGACATTTTCCGGTTTGGAACCCTGCATGCCCGCGCCACTGGAAAGGATAAAGCCGCCATCCCTGCCTGCTACCTCTAGCAGGTCTTTGCAGTAATTCTTCACATCATCGGGCGATGCGGTGCACAACAGAGAAAGCGGCACGTTTCCGGCAATGGAGGACACCTTGCCCACGGTCTCCTTTGCCCTGGCCATGTCCGTCAGATCAAACCACCAGAGGCACGTGCCCTTGGGGATATCGGATATTACTTCCAGACGCTGGTTATATCCCCCTTCGGCAAAGAGCTGGGGGACGATCCCTTCATTCACCAGGCCGATAATCACCTTTCTGAGGGTCGGCCAGTAGAATTTGTGGAACTGGTCATCCGACATGAAGCCGTCCGCGCCCTTGTGGAGTGGTATAAAGGGCATGATATGCCCCGTGGCCTTGCATGAGTTGACCCCTACCTTGACCATAAAGGGGGTGATTCTTTCACAGGCCTCCAGGAGTTCGTCGGGGTAACGGTACATATCCATGAGTACCCCCCGGGTGCCCCGCAGGCTGTCTCCGATCACGTCAAAAGGTGCCTTGGTAAAACCCCCTGAAAAAGAGGGATAGCCCTCGCCCATCATCTTCCCATTCAGGCTGCGGAGGGCAGTGATCCACTTGATGGTCTCCTCCCCAGCCTCCATGAGGCTTTTAAATGCCGCCTGCACGTCTTCCGTTCCAAAGGGTATCATGGCGGGCGGGATACAGGGGATCTCGTGCACGGGCGGAAACAGGGGCATCTTCTCCAAGGCCTTCAGACTGCCAAAGATTCGAGGGAAATAGATGTTCATGAAAAATCCGGTCGGATCGTCAATCAGGTCCTGGTACTCCTCGGCCTTCATCCAGTCTTTTTCCACGTATTGGTATTCGTGCTCCTTGGCCACCCCATGCCCCGGCCATTGATAGAGCTTGAAATCCAGGATATCCAGCATCTTTCCAGAGACAATACTCGTGGGCGCATTGTAGGCGTCCGGTGCAAAGTCCCGGCAATATTTTTCCCAGGCCGCGGTCAGGGCATCATAGTCGTACATGGCATCATACATGGTGATGCCGGCGTACTGTACGGGGAAAAATCCGGCAGAAGGACAGATGGGTATCCGCTGGGGCACCTTTTTCAACTGAATGGCATCCTTCATCAGGGTGACCCGTTCCTTATAGGCCTTCTCAGCCTCAGGGTTCACAAAGGGAATTCCTTCTCCTGCAATCCAGTTTTCGAAACGCACCTCCTGTTTTTCAGCGGCATCCGATGCGACCTCTATCCATCGCTCTTTCATATTACCTCTCCTCAAACAGACTATGCAGCGCTCAAAATCCCCCCATCCCCCCTTTACGAAAGGGGGGCCACACAGAGCATGATATCACTGACAAACAGTGAGCCATAGATTAAATATCTCCCTTTAATCGAAAAGGGATATAGGGAAGATCCATGACCCTTACCCCCAGCAATTCTTTAGGCGGCGTCCAGCCTCCCAGGCCCTGAAGGAGTTTATCCTCCATGATTTGGCATGCGTCGGATTTTGACTCTGCGATGTTTTCCAACATTTTGGGATCCTTCTCTAAATCAAAAAGCTGCGGTTTGGGTTCTCCCACCAGGCTCCTGAAGTAGTGATACTCGTCATCCTGGATATAGGAGAAGGTGTGAAATCCTCCCAGGGCGTGGTCCCGAATGGCCTCCTTCTCTCCTGTGACAAGGGGCCAGAAATCAAGGCCTGTCATGGATTCCGGTAATTCAAGACCGAGCTGTTTCAGAATCGTCGGTGCAATATCACATTCCTGGACAAAACCACTGATACTTTTGGGGGATTGACCGGGCATCATGAGCATCATGGGGGCCTCCAGCAGTTCCGTGTAGAGCCCGTACGCCACCTTTTTGATGATCCCATGATCCCCGAGCTGAAGGCCGTGGTCGGAGAGAAAGAGGATGGCTGTGTCTTCCTTTAGCCCCATCAAATCGATTTTCTCCATGAAATGCCCGAACCAGCGGTCTACCATAGTGAGCTTGCCCGCATACATGGCCTGAATATGTTTTATCTCCTCCTCTGACATGTGGTCGCAGGGCCCGTTCTGGGGAAAAATGTATTCCTTCCCTTTATAGCCCGGATCGTAGAGGTCCGTATACTCCCTCGGAGGATCCCAGGGCTCATGGGGATCAAAACAATCGATATAGAGGTAGAAATCCTCATAATGCCGGGCGTTTTTCTGGAGCCACTTCTCGGCAGTCCTGAAGACCTGGGGAGCGAAACAGTCTTCTTCGTATCTTCTTTCATCAACATTCCGTACGTACTGTTCGAGAAAATTCTGCATCCGCTTTCCCCGAAGGGCGGGATCCATAAACTCTTCCGCGTCCTGAATAGAAGGTTCGATGAGATATGGGTCGGCCTCCTGTCCACGGATGAACTGCCACGAATGAAAACCCTTGTGGAAATTGAACCCGGCCCTGAAATAGTGCCACACATCCGTGACCATACCGGTCACATAACCCGCATTCTGAAGGACCTCCTGAAGGGTCATCTCATCGGCCCCCATGGGCTGCCACCCCAATGGGGACCAACCGCACTTCATGGCATCCCAATAGGGATAGATTTGTCGGCCCAGCATCACACCCCGCCGAAAGGGGATCGTGGGGATTCCGTTCATACGAAAGCGGTCAAAAACAACGGCCTTCTCAAAAAACTTGTCAAAATGGGGGGTGCGTATCCAGGGGTTTCCGAAGCAACCCATGTAGTCCTTACGCAGGCTGTCAATGGCAATGACGATGAGATTCATAATAAAATTCCTCCTCT
Source organism: Deltaproteobacteria bacterium (assembly GCA_019307805.1). Taxonomy (GTDB): domain Bacteria; phylum Desulfobacterota; class DSM-4660; order Desulfatiglandales; family HGW-15; genus JAFDIX01. The sequence continues at coordinate 6,488 of JAFDIX010000326.1, forward strand.
AAAAAGTCCGCATCGATATGATGTTCGATCATTTTGTGTAAGTTCATTCTCCGGCAGAGTTGTGAATCCTTGAGGGTTCGAGGATTCAAGGGGTCGAGGGTTCAAGTGAAATATCTGAAAAGCAAAATATTGAGAATGGCCATATGGCGAATAAACGCTAAGAGTGCAAAAGATACAGCAGACTTCATTCAACATTAAGCATTAAAAATTCATAATTCGGCCAGGATCACCTGGCCGGATCTATCCCATGAGCGATGGAAGCCAGAGAGCAAGTGCAGGAAAAAAGAAGACAAGGGCGACCCGGACGATATCGGCCGCCAGAAAAGGAAATATCCCCTTGAATATCGTCCCCAGCGGGACATCCTTGGCCACACCGCTCAGGGCAAAGACATTGATCCCCACCGGAGGGG
>JAFDIX010000327.1 GCA_019307805.1 Deltaproteobacteria bacterium
ACCCCCCCCCCCTCTTTCAAAAGCATTACAGCTGCACATCAAAGCCCGCCGAATTATCAAAGAACTTTCAGCACATCATATTTGTGCCAAAACTTATCGAATTTGCAGATTGATTTTGCTATTTAATCAAATAATTATGCCAATTTAAAATATATAGCATTTTTATTCTAAATATTATGTGTGCAATAATTAAACTAAATATTTATATAATTAAATATTTATTTACGATATAATTTCAGTTTTTATTGACAAAATCAATATCAGCATATTATAATATAATGCAGATGGCTCTTGCTGTAGAAATATTATCCGGAATAGCGGAATCCGTAGGTGTTTTTGGAAATTGATCGGCGTCCTAATACCAATGCCAGTATATTGCAGCAACGTGAGTCAATTTGTCGGGGAATGATCCGGAGATTCAGCGTGAATGAACCTTAAGAATTAGGAGGGAGATCATGGTTGTAGAAGGAATGTCTGCCCAGATCAATGTGGTCCTTTCCGAGATGACCAATAATGTGCCGGAGATAGAAGGCACGGGCCTGGTCAGCGCAGAGGGGTTGGTCATTCAAGTGACCATTCCTCCGGAGTGGACAGAAAAGGACATGGATGAGGACCAGATATCCGCGATGGTCTCGGGCCTGGTCGGGATCGCGGAGACCAGCTCGTTTCGATTCCAAAAAGCGGGTTTCAACAGGGTCAGTGTGAGATTTCAAGAGGGACACTTCACCGCCATCAAGGTAACCGAGAACTGTTACTTGTTCGCCATAACCAATGATCAAGCAATACTCGGCATGCTCTATCTGGCCATGGAAAAGGCGGTAAAAACCCTGGCCCCGATCGTCGTATAGACCCAAATATTCCAGGAGGTAGGCAGTTATGTCCGATGAGCAGACGGGAGAGGTCGGTGCATTGATGAAAATTCTGGCTTCATTGAACGCCCAGGAGAACATACTGGGAAAAGCCACCATCGGGATCATGTATCAAACCGGGAAATCGGTGGGCCGGGTGGAGGGGGAGAAGCTGGATAGGGCTGAAACCGTTTCATCCGCCCTGGAGATCATCAGGGACAGCCCGTGGGGAGACGTCTGGGGAATAGAAATCTGGCGGGACGAGGGACAGACCGAGGACACCTTCAAAAGGGACGAAAGGGAACATGCTTGGCTGGTTTGGCGCGAGTGCCCCATTCGACAGGTCTGTCTCACCGAGGGCGTCAAACAGGATGGGGCAATATGCAAGTTGTCCTACGGGATGTTCGCGGGCATCATCTCCAAAGTCCTGAATAAAAAGGTGGACATTAAACCCGAGTCGCCCGGCCCCAATGCATGCAAAAAGCTCTTAGTCATAAGGGGTTGAGATCATGAAACTGGCCATGCTTTCGCTCACCTCCTGTACGGGCTGCCATGTGGCCCTGTTTCACCTGGGACAAGATCTAATGGACATTCTCAAGGGAGTGGAGGTCACCTACTCCACGGTCCTGGCTGATTTTAAGAAATTCTCGCCCTGTGATGTCGTCCTGGTGGAGGGGGCCGTCAGAAACCGGAAAGACGTCGATTCCCTGAGAAAGGCCCGAGAGCATTCCGGGACGCTCGTTGCCCTGGGTACATGCTCAAGCTATGGAGGGGTGGCCGGGCTTGGGAACAGCATGCCCTGCATCGAGATCTACGAGACAGCCTACAAGGACGGAGCCCATCGATATCCTCCGCTTATGCCGCGGCTGCTCCCTTTAGACTCCTACGTGGAGGTTGATTACTACGTGACAGGCTGCCCACCCCCGCCCCAGGTCTTGAGCCATTTTTTCTCTGATCTGCTTGGAGGAAGCAAACACAGAGTCTATGATCTCCCCGTATGCGCGGATTGCCCGAGAAAGGTCAAGGGAGAGTTCTCGAAAAAATTGAGGCACGTCCACGAGAGGCTGCCAGAGGAGGAGGTCTGCCTTCTTCAACAGGGCTACATTTGCCTGGGCTCTGTAACCAGGGCAGGATGCGGGGCGCTCTGCCCCACCGCGGGTTACCCCTGCGACGGCTGTCGCGGTCCCACCCACAAGATCCTCTTGAATCCCTCCCACGGGATATACATCGATCTGGTCAGGCGCAGGAGCCATTATCTTGATATCTCCGAAGATCAGGCGAGCCGCGACATCGATGAATTCATAGACAGGGGCCTCTATAAATACACCCTTGGAAGCCCTTTCCTGCGCCGGAGAAACATGGAACGAATATCGTCGCTCCTTCACAGGGTCAATGTGGACACCGAGGAAAAGGAGCTGTGTGATGCCTAATCAGATAGTCATCTCCCCCGTTACCAGGATCGAGGGACATGCGGAGATAACCATTGATATGGAAAAGAGCGGCAAGGTCAAAAAAGCATGGTTCTCGGTTCAAAGCTTCAGAGGGTTTGAGAAATTCCTGGAGGGAATGCCGGCCGACGATATCCCCCAGTTGACATGCAGGATATGCGGAATCTGCTATTCTTCCCATGGCTTGTGCTCGGTAAAGGCCATTGAGTCGGCCTGGGGTGTGACAGCCTCCCCGGAGGCCCGCAAAATCAGGGAGCTTCTCACCTTTGGTCAATATATTGAGTCCCACGCCCTGGCCCTGGCCGTGCTGAGCTTGCCCGACTTCATCTACTCGGGATACGGCGCCGAGAAAAGGAACTTTCTAAACATGTTGAAGAATCATGAGAATGTGGCCAGAAAACTCATGGATCTCAGGCAAGCCGGGTCCATGATAACCTCGGTAGTGGGCGGACGAGCCGTTCACCCCATCAATTTTATCGTAGGGGGCGTGGTTCGCGTTCCCACGTCGGGGGAACGGAAAAAGCTCCTAAAAGGGCTGGAGGGTGGCGATAAAATCCTGATGGCAATCTGGAAGCTCTTTAAAAAATTTCTGTTGCCAAGGCCTCATTTCATGAGCCTGGGTTCAACAAAGACCTGCCACCTCGGTCTATCAAAAAATGGAAACCTCGAATTTTACGATGGGGAGTTGAACCTCATGAACCCCCAGGGCGACATGACGAACACCTTTCCTGCGAACGATTACTATAAGTATGTGACCGAAGAGGAGTGTGAGTTCAGTTACATGAAATTTCCTGTTCTCACGACCGGTGAGAAACTAAGGGTGGGCCCCCTGTCGAGGGTTAATATCGCAAAGAATTGCGGAACCCCCGTGGCCGACGAACTTCTGCAGGAAGCCGGAGAACTCCTGGGATTTCCCACCAATACGACGATGGCCTATCACGTGGCGAGGCTCATAGAAACCGTACATGCTTGGGAAAAGGCCAAAGAACTCCTAAAGGACGACGATGTGTCATCGCACAACGCCCTGGGCGGGGGATACCCGCCAATGGCCGGCGAGGGTATCGGGATTGTAGAGGCCCCCAGGGGCGTCCTTGTCCATCATTATGTCTTTGACGATCGGGGAAAATTGAATAAAGCGGATTTTGTAGTCGCCACCCAGCATAACAGCCATGCCATAAACGACGACCTGACGGCCACGGCCCGGGAGTCCGTGTCCATGGTAGTCAACGAGGATCTCCTCAATCGGCTGGAAATGATCCCCAGGGCGTATGACCCTTGCCTTGGCTGTGCGACCCACCTCATAGGCGATCGTCGCCCCTTCGGGATAAGAATCAGGGACCATAACGGAAAAACGGTAAGGAGGTGGGAGCGCGATGGCTGATTTTCGCATCACCCGGGATGCTGAAAGATGTGTGGCTTGCAATGAATGCATACGGGTCTGCCCCCAGTCCGGCGAAGACCAGGCGTTTCCGGTAATAAGAGAGCACCCGGAAGAGCCCCCCGATGTAGTACACATCGAGAATTGTATTCAGTGCCTTCGATGCCTGGACACCTGCAGGGCTTCGGCAATAATCTTTGAGAACTACCATGAGGTGAGGCAAGTATTGGTGGACTCCTATCTGGCCAGGGAGGCCGGTAAGATCATATAGTCCTCAGGCACTGTGTTGTCATCGAAGGGCATGCGCCCCATTCCAGCCCGCTCCGGCCCCTTGAAGAGCTCGTAGCCCGTGTAAAGATCGCGCCCGGAACCTTATATAATCACTTCTGCGGGTTCCACCAAGTGGGGCCGAGGCTCACCCCAACCTGATTCCGCCCCTTAGAAAAATGTGCGCACGCACATTGAAACAACGTCCTCTCACACTCTCACATTGGCAACAATGAAACAGTCTCCCTATCACTGTGGGGGCCAAATCGCATTAGAACACCATACAAAATAAAGGACTGCGGCCCAAATTGACACCAGTTCACGCCTGGAATATACTCTACAGGCCTGGACGAAGATGATGTGAAAAAGATGTGGGATTACGAGAACTCGGACCTGCCGGAACGGACGAAAATGGCCCTTCGCCTAACCGACCGGTTGTTCCGGGAGCGAGACCGGATGGACGACGCATTCTATAAACGGCTTCAACTTGAGGAGGAGTGATGGCCAGTTTCATTGACGGAATACCAGGAAGTAGAATGCTGCTCGTGGGTAACGAGGCTATTGCCCGGGGGGCACTGGAGGCGGGAATCAGCGTGGCCGCCGCCTACCCGGGAACCCCTGCCACGGAAATCATGGAAAACCTGAGCAA
>JAFDIX010000027.1 GCA_019307805.1 Deltaproteobacteria bacterium
CAGACCCGTTTACATTGCCTGTCTGCGTGGTATTAGCCTACCAAGTCTCATAGGGCCTGTCAATACAGTGGCGTTGGCCCTGATCCACCATCAAGGGTCAGCATTTTATCTTGAGGGCCTTTGGAAGAACACGAAAAAAGACGTTTTTGGCGTCCCAGGCATCGTTGCCGTCAATCTGCAGCGGCAGGGGGTGGTCTGCCGTAAAACGCACTTTTTCGGCTGTATGGTATTTCCCGACGCGGTTACCAATGGTAAAGGCTGAAAGAGCAGCAAATGCGGCCGATATCAGACTTGAATTGATATACTGCACATGCAGCAGTCCATCATCGAAACGTGCATGGGGGATCACATTCATCCTGAAACCAAAGTAGGGCTGCTTTACGACCATGAGGATCAACAGGTCGTCGATTTTGAGGGAGGTATCATCCAGGATGATCTCTGCCGGCCTGCGCCGGTACTCGGTGAAGTAGGCCTGAATGGTGGCCATCAGATAGGCCCTGAAACCTGTGATCCCTTTTTTCAGATACCGGTCTCGCTTCCGAATAATGGCCCCGGCGATTCCCAGGGAGGCTGTAAATGCCCGCCTTTTGTTGTCGCAATCTATGAGATCATACTGGTGAATGCTGCCATCTCGAATACGCTTTGCAATATCCACCAGACTGCCCTCGTAGCCAAGGGCATATCCCATGGCGTTCCCAGTCCCAAGGGGAAGGTATGCCGTTGGGATCTCTGCGGTATCAATGGCGTTAATGATATCGGAGAGAGAGCCGTCTCCCCCTGCCACGACAAGGACATCACACTGCCCGGACAGTTCCCGGGCGCATTGCCGCAGTTCCTCGGGCGAGGTCGTATCCAGCCCGTGGATTTCCGCGTCCAGGACAGCGGAGGCCGGCGCGAGGGCCGATCGTTTCTGCTCCGGGGTCGTGAGGCCTGATACAGGATTTACAACAATGGCATATTTCATGATTTTCGTTTTCTTGCCTTTGAAGCCGCTGTCTTTTACTGTATATATGTCCAGGGTACCGGGTCAAGGGATTTACATGGGACAGAAGCCTTGTCCTGCGGGGTGGTTTTTTTAGGAGGGTTTTCCCACTTGGGACTTGTATTCTCTGAAAAAGTGATATAATTTTGCCTGTTTTATTTCCATTGGCATTATGAAAAGAGAATTTTGAGATGATTGCTCTACTTGATTATGGCGCGGGCAATGTCCGAAGCGTGATCAACGCCATCGAGAGCCTGGGGGAAAAGGTGTCGGTGGTGGGTTCGGGTGAGGACATCATGGCCGCTGAAAAGCTGGTTTTTCCCGGGGTGGGGAATTTCGGCAGCATGATGGAGATCCTCCACTCCAAGGGGTATGTTGAGCCCCTGAAGGCATATCTCCAATCGGATCGCCCATTCTTGGGAATATGCCTGGGCCTGCAGGCCTTGTTCGAGGAGACAGAGGAGGCCCCGGGGATTCAAGGGCTCGGAATCATCCCGGGCCGGGTCAAACGGTTTGATATCAACCTCGCTGTTCCGCATATCGGGTGGAACGGGATCAATGTCAAACAACCTTCGCGCATCTTCAAGGATCTTGACGGGGATGAAAAATTTTATTTTGTCCACTCCTATCATGTGGTTCCGGAAGATGACACTTCAGTCCTGACTACCACTGATTACGGATATGCATTTGTGAGCGGTATGCAGAGGGGTAACATTATTGCCACACAGTTTCACCCGGAAAAGAGCGGTGCCGCCGGACTGCACATTTTAAGAAATTTCCTGGAAACGGCTGGTGAGCCATCTGATGCTGTTCAAACACCCAAGGGCACCCGGCTGGCCAAGCGGATCATTGCCTGCCTGGATGTCAGGTCAAACGACCAGGGGGACCTGGTGGTCACCAAGGGGGATCAGTACGACGTCCGGGAAAAAGGAGTGGTGCGGAACCTCGGCGGGCCGGTGGATCTGGCGAGGCGTTATTATGAGGAAGGCGCAGACGAGATCACCTTTCTCAATATTACGGGTTTCAGGGATTTTCCTCTGGAAGACATGCCCATGCTTGAAGTCCTGCGGGAAACCTCGAAAAATGTCTTTGTTCCTTTGACCATCGGCGGGGGAATCCGGGACTATGTGGACAAGGACGGCCGACAATACACGGCCCTGGAGGTGGCAACCGAATATTTCCGGTCGGGCGCGGATAAGATTTCCATTGGCAGTGATGCGGTGCTCGTGGTGGAAGACTACCTGAAGAGGGGAAAGCCCACAGGCCGGAGTGCCATCGAGGAAATATCCCGGGTCTACGGCGCCCAGGCTGTAGTCATCTCGATCGATCCAAGGAGGGTTTACGTAAAATCACCCGATGATGTGGACTACCGGGTAATCGAGACGTCCATTCCGGGACCCGACGGTGAAGGGTATTGCTGGTACCAGTGTACCATCAAGGGAGGCCGGGAAGGCCGAGAAGTGGATGCAGTGACCCTGGCACAGGTCTGCGAAAGGCTCGGCGCGGGAGAAATTCTTCTGAACTGCATTGACAGGGACGGGACCAACATGGGGTTTGACATCGAACTTATAAATGCGGTGAAAGAGGCTGTTACCATACCGGTCATCGCCTCAAGCGGAGCGGGATGCGAAGCGCATTTCCATGACGTCTTTACAAAGACAGAGGCCGAGTCTGCGCTTGCGGCCGGAATCTTTCACCGCAGGGAAGTTCCCATTGGGGCGGTAAAGCAATACCTCAAGGGAAAGGTGGAGATCAGGAATTGACAGAACTTGTTCTCCCCTGCAAAAATGAGTGGTAGCTCAATATCATGAAATAAGGGACGGAGGGACAAGGTGAGTATGAAACTGGAGTTTATCGAGGCACGGGATCTTCCGGACGCATGGTTCCAATGCGTTTACAGTTTGCTGGAGGTGGGACGGGATTATGTTATCGACAGGGGAAGCTATGAGGGCCAAAAAAGGCTGGAATTTGATTATGTCACCGTGCACATCAAATATCCCGGGGTCCGTCCCCTTTTGCCGGAGATACCCCCTGCTCTAGGTATACCCAACCCGGTGGCGGAAGGGTATATCGAGGAATATCTCCCCTACCTCATGACCTCGACGAGACAGCCGGGTGAGGATTACACATACGGGGAGTACCTGGAAAAGCAGATTGAGGAAGTGATACGCATGTATAAGGAGGATGGCTACGGTACCAATCAGGCATACATGACCGTTGGGGAGCCCAATGCCATCTTTTTAAAAGACCCGCCATGCCTCAGGGGCATCGATACCCGCATTCAGGAGGGGAAACTTCACTTCGCCGTCTATTTCCGGTCCTGGGACCTCTGGAATGGATTTCCAGCGAACCTGGGCGCCATTCAACTCCTCAAGGAGTATATGGCCTCGGGCATCGGGGTTGAAGACGGAGAGATCATCGCCGCCACCAAAGGGCTTCATCTCTATGATTATGTGTGGGAGTTGGCCAAACTGAGGACTCTCTGCGAAAATCCCTCGGCCCTCTCAAAAGGTGAATGCCTCACCTAAGTTTCCTGCCAGAAATGGCCCTTTTCCGCAATCTCTGCGTCAGCCTGCGGTGTTGTTTGTGCGACGCACTATGTGTGCGTCTCCGCGCAACCCCTTGACTTCCTTGACCTTGCGAAAAATTGCTCATTTCTGATCTGAAAACTGAGCGAATGTCCATGTTTCTTTCTGGATGGGCACAGCTTAGTAATTATATGTGGTTTATGGGGTTTTGGGGAAAAATGAGGCGAAGGGTATGACGAAAGTGGATTTGAAAGGACTGGATGCCCGTGAGACAGAGGCATGGGCGGTTGAAGAGGGGCTTGAGCCCTATCGTGGAAGACAGGTCCGTCATTGGCTCTTCCAAAAGCTCGTGCTTTCTCCTGATGAGATGACCAACATCCCCAAATCACTCAGGGCATTGCTGGCTGAAAAGGCGAGCCTTGTCCACCTGAAAATGATCAAAAACCAGGTGTCACAGGACGGGACCCAGAAATACCTGTTTCAGCTCCTGGACGGTCATTTCATAGAATCGGTCCTCATCCCGGAACGGGATCATTCCACCCTCTGTATTTCATCCCAGGCCGGCTGTGCCATGGGCTGTTTTTTCTGCCTCACCGGGCAGCATGGGCTTAAGAGAAACCTGAGCCCTGCTGAAATCGTTGACCAGGCCGTTCAGGTGAAAAGATCCATGGAAGGGCCTGACAGACTGACCAATATCGTGCTCATGGGTATGGGAGAGCCTTTGGCCAATTATGATAATGTCGTCAGGGCGGTAGGCAATTTGATTGCAGAGGACGGGATGAATTTCTCACACAGAAAGATAACCCTCTCCACATGCGGGCTGGTCCCGGAAATAAAAAAGCTGGGACAGGACATCACCGTGAATCTGGCTATCTCTCTCAATGGGGCGGATGACAAGACCCGAAACTTCCTGATGCCGATCAACCGCAAATACCCGCTGAAGACCCTCATCGCGGCGTGCAGAGAGTTTCCACTTCCCAATCGACGCATGATCACTTTTGAGTACATCCTTATTGCGGGAGTGAACGATCGTGATAAAGATGCCCGCAACCTGGCGAATTTACTATCCGGACTTCGAGCAAAGATCAACTTGATTCCATTGAATCAACTACCGGGACTCAACATGGTACCCCCATCCCTGGACGACATTTACCGTTTCCAGGAGATCCTCATCAAGAGGCAGTTTACCGCCATCATCCGAAAGAGCAAGGGACAGGATATCGCCGCTGCTTGCGGCCAACTCAGCGGTGGGGCTTCTGAGTTGTAACTAACGCGGCTCAGAAATCGCTCAATAAAGCAATTTGTCCAAGAGCCGAGGAGAAAGGGTTTTCTCTGGCGTTGCAACCCAAAATTCACCGGAGCAGCATTTAAATTTCAATTAATCCTTCAATATCATCAAAAAAGTGTGATATATTAAAAAATTTGATTTTTTGAGGAAGGTTTTCAAGATGTTGAAACTGAATTTTGAAAAGGGAAACGGGCTCCTCCCTGCCATCGTGCAGGACCATGCATCCAGAAAGGTGTTGATGCTGGCCTTTGTGAACCCAGAGTCATGGGAAAAAACCCTTGAGACCGGTGAAGCCCATTACTGGAGTCGGACCCGACAGGAAATATGGCACAAGGGGGGCACGTCCGGTCACGTCCAGAAAATAAAGGAAATTTATGCAGACTGTGATGATGATACTCTGTTGTTCATCGTGGAGCAGGTGGGAGGAGCTGCCTGCCACACAGGGCATGAGAGTTGTTTCCACAAGAAAGTGGATCGCAGCGGAGATTACAGTGTTGTCGGTAATAAAATATTTGATCCAGAGAAGGTGTATAAAAAATGAAGAAACTAAAATTTGGCATTCCAAAAGGAAGTCTGCAAAAAGCGACTATAAACCTCTTTGAAAAGTCCGGCTGGAAGATCAACATCAACGGGAGGAGTTATTTCCCTGAGATCAACGATGATGAAATTGAATGCGCCATCTGCCGGGCCCAGGAGATGTCCCGCTATGTGGAAAACGGGACTCTGGATGCGGGTCTTACGGGCAAGGACTGGATCGAAGAAAATGAGTCGGACGTGGTGGTAGTGGACGACCTGCTTTATTCCAAGGTGAGTCAGAACCCGGCCCGTTGGGTGCTGGCAGTGCCGGCGGATTCCGATTTTCAAACTATTGAGGATCTCGAGGGAAAGAAAATCGCGACGGAACTCGTAGCCTTCACAAAGAGGTATTTCCAGGAGCGGGGTATCCGTGTCGATGTTGAGTTCTCCTGGGGGGCTACGGAAGCGAAGGTGGTTTCAGGACTGGCTGACGCCATTGTGGAGGTCACTGAAACCGAGAGCACCATCAGGGCCCATGGCCTCAAAATTATCCACGAACTGATGACGTCCAACACCCAGTTGATCGCCAACCGGAAGTCCTACGGGGATCCCTGGAAAAAAGAGAAGATCGACCAGATCATTCTTCTCCTGAGGGGTGCGCTTCGGGCGGAGAATCTGGTGGGTTTGAAAATGAATGTCCCTGAGGAGAAACTGGATGACGTCATCGGTCTTCTCCCCAGCCTGAACGCTCCGACTGTCGCAGGTTTGTATAACCAGAAATGGTTCTCCGTGGAAACGGTGGTGGAATCCCGGGTGGTGCGGAATTTGATCCCCATCCTTATGAAGGCAGGGGCGGAAGGGATCATTGAATACGCCTTGAACAAGGTGATTTAACTTTTAGATGGAAATCGGAAATGGGTAAAGTGAATCCTTCAGACCAGGGATTACAAGCCGCTTCAGACAGGGACTGCTCAGGGATGATCAGACCCACAGAGAGGTCCGAGTGCATTCCCCCTTTTATCGTCATGGAGGTTCTGGAACGGGCCCATGAGCTTGAGAGGGAAGGACGCCGTATTATTCACATGGAGATCGGTGAGCCGGATTTTCCCACTCCGGAGAGTATATGTCGTGGAGCTATTGAGGCAATTCAAGCCGGACACACCCATTACACCCACAGCCTGGGGATACTGGAACTGCGGGAGGCTATCTGCACCCATTATCACAAAAAGTACGGTGTGAGTATCGTGCCGGAGCAGATCATTATCACTTCGGGGACTTCACCCGCCCTGTTTATGCTTTTTTCAGCGATCTTGGAGCAGGGTGATGAGATCATTATTTCCGACCCCCACTATCCCTGCTATCCTAATTTTGCCGATTTCATCAAAGCAAAACCCGTGTGTGTGGATGTTTACGAAGAGGACGGGTTCCAATTCAGACCCGAGGAGATTAAGAAAAAGATCTCGCGACGGACCAAGGCTGTTCTCATCAATTCGCCATCCAATCCGACCGGGAACCTCCTGTCATCGGACAGAATGGCCCGGATCGCCGAACTGGGGCCCCATATCATCTCCGACGAGATCTATCACGGCCTCGTGTACGGGGAGAAGGAACATTCTATTTTGGAGTTCACGGACAGGGCCTTTGTTTTGAACGGGTTCTCCAAGGCATATGCCATGACAGGTTGGCGTCTGGGCTATATCATCGCTCCCCAGGAGTTCGTAAGACCCCTGCAGAAGATACAGCAAAATTTTTTCATTTCTGCAGGGAGTGTGTCCCAATGGGCCGGGTTGGCCGCTCTCACACAGGCCGAGGGGGATGTGGAGAGGATGCGATCCATTTACAACGAGCGGCGGCTCTACATGATTAAGAGGCTCAGGGAACTCGGATTTGGTCTGGCAGTGGAACCTTCCGGGGCCTTTTACATGTTGGTCAACGCAAGGCATTTTTCGACCAGGTCCTATGATTTTGCCTTTGAGATACTGGAGAAAGCGGGTGTCGGTGTAAGTCCAGGGATTGACTTTGGTCAGAATGCTGAAGGCTACCTGAGGTTCTCCTATGCCAACTCCCTGGAGAACATCAGGGAGGGGCTTGATAGAATAGAATCATTTTTGAGACATCGGAGTCAATAATGACGACCCCGTAAAAGCCAAAAATGCCCTCTTTAGGTCATTCCGGCGAAAGCCGGAATCCAGTCTTTTCACTGGGGCACGGAGGGCCTGGACTCCGGCTTTCGCCGGAGTGACGTTTGTTTAAAGGTCGTTAATAGTGCCCAGAATAATTCCTGTGCATATTTATGAAAGTTGAATTCCTTAAAAGCGCCTTTCAGGAGCGCCACTACCCCCCTCAAGACAGGCCGGAGATCGCCTTTGGGGGAAAGTCCAATGTTGGAAAATCATCGCTCCTGAACGTTCTGGTGAACAGGAGAAAGATGGCCAGGACAAGTAGGACACCCGGCAGGACCCAGGCTATCAATTTTTTTACGGTCGATGATCGTTTGTACCTGGTGGATCTTCCGGGATACGGCTATGCCCGAGTGCCCCTCAAGGTCAAAGAATCCTGGGGAAAGATGGTAGAGGCCTACTTGAGAAATCGATCCAACCTGAAGGCGGTTGTGGTCATCCTTGATATCAGGCGGGACCCCACGGAGGATGACAAAAATCTTATCCAGTGGCTGAAACATTACGGTATTGCATCCATCCTCGTGGCCACAAAGGCGGATAAACTCAACCGGCAGCAAACCATTTTACGGGTAAAAAAAATGGGTGCGGATCTGGCGGGCATTTCCGAAGACAGTCCAACCATTTTTTCTGCGAAGACAAGACAGGGCAGGGAAGATCTGTGGGAGAAAATGGAAAAGGCTATCAGGAGCGGAAGCGCTCAAGACCGTAAGCCTTGATTTTTTTGTGGAGATTGCTCCTCTCAATGCCAATAGATTCTGCCGTCTTGGAGACGTTTCCGTTGCATTCCCGCAACTTCCTGGCGATAAAGGCCTTTTCAAACATATTTTTTGCTTCTTTGTAGGAGTCCGTCGCCAGCGTGGATTCCAACTCGTCCCTTCCATCGGCCTCCTGATTAAAGGGCGCGGGAATGTCGGATCCGTGAATTTTATTCCCCGGCACCATAATGGCAAGGCGCTCTACCAGGTTCTTGAGCTCTCTTACATTGCCAGGCCACTGGTATTTTTCCAGTATGCCAACAGCCTCTTCTGAAAAGGTCTTTTGTTCCGTGTTGATATCCAGAGAGATTTCTCTAAGAAATACCTCTAGGAGGGCGGGTATGTCCGCCACCCTTTGTCTGAGGGGCGGTACCTTCATAGGGATTACATTCAAACGGAAGTAGAGATCTTCTCGAAAGGTGCCTTTTTCGATTTCAGACTCCAGATCCTTGTTCGTGGCAGCGATGACGCGGACATCCACATGAATGGTTCTTGATCCACCCACCCTTTCAAATTTTTGTTCCTGAAGGATCCTCAGGGTTTTGGACTGGGCTTTGAGACTCATGTCACCGATTTCATCTAAGAAAAGGGAGCCCTCGTGGGCCTGATCAAACTTTCCCCTTTTCATGGCGTTGGCACCGGTGAAGGCCCCCTTTTCATGACCAAAGAGTTCACTTTCGATGAGTTCTTCGGGAATGGCCGCGCAGTTCACCTCCACCATGGGTTTAGGATTCCTTTTGCTCAATCTGTGGATGTTGTGGGCCACCAACTCCTTTCCCGTCCCGTTTTCTCCCGAGATCAGGACCCATGCATTGGTGGGGGCAACGATTCTTATTTGTTCCTTGAGGCCCCCAATGGCCTGACTGTCCCCGGTGATGTTATACCTGTCCTTGTCCTTTTCCTTGAGGAGGGTAATTTCCTCTTCCAGCCTGTAGAATTCCAGGGCATTGTTCACGCAGAGAAGAACCTTTTCCAGGGAGAGAGGTTTTTCAATAAAGTCATAGGCCCCCAGTTTGGTCGCCTTTACAGCCGTTTCAATGGTCCCGTGCCCCGACATCATGACGACCTGCAACTGGGGGTAGGCCTCCTTGACCTTGACGAGGGTCTCAATTCCATCTATACCGGGCATCCAGATGTCCAGCAGGACCAGATCCGGCATTACCTCTGCGATCTTTTCGATGGCTTTGATCCCGCTGTTGGCACTTATAACTTCGAAGCCCTCGTCTGTCATGATGCCGTTCAGGGATTGGATGATGCTTTCCTCGTCATCCACGATCAAAATTGTTCTGGCCATCCGTTTCCCCCATGCTGAAATAGGTGTCTACAGGAGACCCCTTCCTACGCCTGCATAAAGATATCTTTTTTAGGGTATTCAGCGGTTACGATATTAGGGGAAGCTTCAGGTTCTGGAGAGCATCTGCATGGCTATCTCCGCCGTGCGTTCCGAGGCTCCCCCCCTTCCAAGTCGCTCCCTGACCCGTTCTAAATTTTTTATCATATTCTCCCTGCTTTCTCCACCTCGAAGCAGAGAAAGCCCCTCCTGGGCCAGTTTCCGGGGTGTGAGATCCTTTTGGATCAATTCCGGAACAATCCGTTCACCCGCGATATAATTGACCAGGCCGATATCGGTCACATCCACCACCTTTCCGGCGACCCAGTAGGAGATGGGAGAAATCCTGTAAACAATGACCATGGGGACTGCCATGATAGCTGTCTCCAGGGTGGCGGTCCCCGATGCCACAAAGGCCAGGTCGCACAGGGCGAGAGGTCTTAGTATATCACCCTGGGACAGTTTTACTTTAAGCGAGGATCCCTCCACTATGGAAAGGACCAGCTCTTTGGATATGGTCGGGGCCAGGGGAATGATACACCCCATATGAGGGTATTGATGTGAAAGGATTTCTGCCGCCTTGATCATGGGAGGCAAAAGATTGGTTACCTCTTCGATTCTGCTGCCGGGCAGGAGACCGAGGACAGGGTGGTTGTTCTCAAACCCCAGTTCGTTTATGACCTCACTCCTTTCCGGCGGCAAGGGCATGCCATCCAGCAGGGGGTGCCCCACATATTCAACTTCCAAGCCCCTGGCGCGGTAGAAGTCCGCTTCAAAGGGAAGGATCACCGCCAGACGGTCCACCCGTTTTGCGAGTTTCTTGATCCTGCCCTTTCGCCAGGCCCATACCTGGGGGCAGATATAATACAAAACCGGGACATTGTACCGCTTAGCCCTGCGGGCCAGGAAAAGGTTGAATTCAGGGTAATCAATGAGGATGAGGAGATCCGGTCGGCTGTTCTTGAGAATGGATTTCAGCTTCCGGTAGGCCCTGATAATAGTCCGAAACCTGGAGAATACTTCGGTGAATCCGACAACGGCCATTTCAGAAGAAGAGACCAGGGTCTGTACCCCTAAACTCTCCATCTTGGCCCCACCGATTCCAGCGAAGGACAGCCCAGGGTCCTTGCGTTTTATGGCAGCGACAAGATTGGCACCATGATGATCCGCTGATGCCTCACCGGCAACGATCAGTACAAGTTTGGAATTTCTCTCCACTTTGATATTTTAACTCTCGCCGGGTTCAACATACGGTCTTGAAGTCGCTGCAACCCTTCTCGATCTGGTCAATAATTTGGAGGGCGAAATTCAAGGCCCTCCTGCCGTCAGATCCAGGCACAACCGGTTGGGACCCACTGATAACAGCATCCACAAAGGCCGTAATTTCGTCTGCAAGGGGATCGGTCCGGGGGTACTGCTTTTTCTCGGTCACAACGAGGGGGAACCCACTGGAAGGATCGATAGCGCCATCCAGACGGGTAACACTCAACTCCCTTTTAAAACAGTCGGCGGCTATGTAGGCATCCGGCTGAAATACGCGGATTTTCCTCAAGGTATTGTCTGACACCCTGCTCGCTGTCAGGTTTCCAACGGTTCCATTTTCAAATATCATTCTCACATTGGCAATGTCTGTCTTTCCCGTAAGCACCGACATCCCAACGGCATGGACCTCCTTTACCTCGGATTGGATGAAATGCAATATGATATCCAGATCGTGGATCATCAAATCGAGAACCACGTCTACGTCTGTCCCCCTGGTTGTAAATTGATTCATGCGATGGGACTCAATAAAGACAGGATTGGTCAGCAGGGCTTCCATTCCCACGATAGCCGGATTGAAACGCTCGACAAGTCCGACCTGGAGTTTTAGATTTTTCTCACGGGCAAGATTTAAAAGAATATCGGCAGGACCAATTTCATAAGTAATAGGCTTTTCAATGAGAAGATGGACCCCGCTTCTCAGGATATCCTTGGCTACATCAAAATGTTTTTCTGTAGGGACAGCAAGACTGACTGCATCGACCAGAGGCAGGAGATCCTGGTGTGTGCCAAAGGACTTGGTGTCGTACCGGCGTGCAATCTCATGGGCACGATCAAGATCAGTATCCACCACACCCACCACATCCACCGATGAAAGGGCCATATACTTCTGGACATGATACTCGCCAAGGTGTCCTACGCCTATGACACCAACTTTTAGTTTTTCCGATTTCACAACGCTAAAATCTCCCCAAAATGATTCTGTAACAGGGGGGTCAAGACCCTCCCCGGGGCCGATGACCGTCCGGGTTATTCAGGCGGTTCTCCACTTAAGGAGACAATGGAAATGCCCAAATCATCGGCAAGTGCTATCATTTCCTCTCTGTCAAACAGGAGGGTCTTTCCTGCCTCGACAGCCAACACTGAGGCCTTGACCTCAGACATCACCCGTATGGTTTCAAGACCCACCGAGGGTACATCAAAACGGAGGTCCTGCCTTGGCTTACTGACCTTCACCACAACGGCCTTTTCTCTGGCCAGTTTTCCCCCCCGCCGAATAGTCTCATCCGTACCTTCCATGGCCTCCAGGGCCAGTACCGTTTTCTTTCTTACCACCACACACTGGCCGATGTCCAATCGACCCAGCTCCTTGGCCACCTCCCAGCCGAATCGGGCATCCTGCCTTTCGGCCTTGGTCGGCTTTTTCCGGGTGAGTTGCCCCTGGGGCGCAAGCAGTTCAGGGAGGTAATGTGTGGAACTGACAATATGAATACCCTCTTTCTCCAGTTCCCGGGTCACAGCCCTCAGGATATCATCATCGTGAAAAATCGCCAACCGGGTCATTATCTGAATGGTTTTGAAATCCGGCCTGGTATTTCCAAACATCCGTTTCTTGGCAATGGTGCCTGCCATGAAGGTCTTCTTGACATCATGCTTTTTGAGACCCTTGATCAGATGGCCCAGTTGTCCCAGTTTTATCCAAATGATTTCATCGACTTTTTCGGAGAGGGCCGCCTCGGTCTCTCCATGATGGGCCACGGCAATGACACG
>JAFDIX010000328.1 GCA_019307805.1 Deltaproteobacteria bacterium
CTCCTCCTGCTTGTCTAAAAGGAGAGCAACGTCGATCAGCTCAACGAGGGCTTCTTTTATCTTGGGGTGAAGGGTGACTGCATCTCTCAAGTGGACCATGGCATTGGCATAGTCAAGGGTCTGCTTGTAGGAAAGGCCCAGGAAGAATGCTGCACTGGATGATTTGGGATCCGCTTCCCGGACCTTTTTGAGGATTTCAATGGCTTCTTCGTAATTTTCGCTTTTATATTGCGCAATACCGTCCTGAAGCGCAGGGGGCCGTTGGGCCATGGAGACAGGCGGTGAAGGGGCAAAGGAAAAAAAGAGGAAAATACATACAAACGACAACCAGGAGCATCCTATCCGAAATAACATGATCATCCTCTTGGTATGGATCACGGGTTAATAAGTGCAGCCTCGCCTTTTGCACTGCTGGCAGCGGCTGTTGGGGTCGAAGCCTCATGCCATGCATGAAGGATTAAAAATCCATCCCTGCCTCGGCACGGCCCTTGAGCACGAAAGAGGCAATTTTCCTTTTTTATTATGTCATATCTATAGGGAAAAAAAGATAAAGTCAAAAGGAATATGATACTGTATTATAATAGGCGCCGGCTTTTCTAAGCGCTTTATCTTTCAGAGGTTCTTTCGCGAAATGGGGCATCCCATGTAAGAGGCCCGGGTCCGGGCTGGATCGGGCGCTGGAAAATGTGGAGATTGTGAAAACGTTCCACGCCCTGGTGTGTTGCGGAGGCAATATTATTGATGAGAACCGCCCCCACATTGACAAAAATAAAATCCCGCTTAATTTTAACAGTATGCACATAATGGAGCCCCACGGGCAAGCCCGTGGTCTTCTGCGAAGGCGGATAAATCTAAAAATATCAGGGTCGTACCCTGTAAATAGTTCAGGAGGAAAATAAGCCATGCGTTTAGATAAACTGACACTCAAGGCGCAGGAAGCCATACAAAACGCGCAACAACTTGCCGAGGGATTCGGCCATCAGCAGATAGAGCCGGAACACCTCCTTCGCGTCATTCTGGATCAGAAGGACAGATAGAGCCGGAACACCTCCTTCGCGTCATTCTGGATCAGAAGGACGGGGTGGTGCCGCCGCTCCTGGGTAAGATCGGGGCAAACCAGGGACAACTCTATTCTGACTTGGAGAGGGCTCTGGAGAAGACGCCCAAGGTAACGGGCGGAGGTGTTGGTCAGGTGTATCTCTCTCCACGCACAAAGAATCTCCTGGACAGGGCCTTTCAGGAGGCGGAACAGATGAAGGACCAGTTCGTGGGCCTCGAGCACATCCTGCTGGCGGCACTGGAAGAGACCGACGGGGAGGCTGCCAGGATACTCAAGGCGGGGGGGATCAGCCGGGACGGCCTCCTCAAGGCGCTCATGGATATTCGAGGCGGACAGAGGATCACGGATCAGAACCCGGAGGACAAATACCAGGCACTTGAACGGTTCAGCATGGATTTGACTGCCATGGCGGCCAAGGATGATCTGGATCCGGTGATCGGCCGGGACGATGAAATTCGAAGGGTCGTTCAGGTCCTGTCAAGAAGAACCAAAAATAATCCGGTGCTCATTGGGGAGCCGGGTGTGGGCAAGACCGCCATTGTTGAGGGACTGGCGCAGAGGATCGTACAGGGAGATATCCCGGAAACCCTCAGGGAAAAAAGGGTCGTTGCCCTGGATATGGGCGCCCTGATCGCAGGTGCAAAATATCGCGGAGAATTTGAAGACAGGCTCAAGGCGGTACTCAAGGAAGTGATCGATGCCCAGGGAGAAATTATCCTTTTCATTGATGAGATGCACACCCTGGTCGGTGCCGGGGCTGCAGAAGGGGCGATTGATGCCTCCAACATGCTCAAGCCCGCCCTTGCCAGGGGGGAACTCAAGTGTGTGGGGGCGACTACCATCAAGGAATACAGAAAGTACATCGAAAAGGATGCGGCTCTGGAGAGGCGCTTTCAGCCTGTCATGGTGGAGGAGCCGAGCGTTGAGGATACCATCTCTATCCTGAGGGGACTCAAGGAAAAGTACGAAGTGCATCATGGTGTGCGCATCAAAGACTCGGCACTGGTGGCCGCGGCCACTCTCAGCCACAGGTATATCACCGACCGTTTTCTGCCGGATAAGGCCATTGATCTCATCGATGAAGCCACATCCCGGCTCAGGATAGAGATCGACAGCATGCCGGCGGAAATCGACGATATCCAGCGAAAGATGACACAGCTCGAAATTGAACGGGAGGCCTTGAAGAAGGAAAAGGACAAACCTTCCAAGGAGCGGCTCACTAAAATCAAGGATGAACTCGAGGCGCTTCGGTCCAAAACAGAGGGAATGGTCACCCACTGGAAGAGGGAAAAGGAGGCCATTTCAAAGATCAGGGAAATCAAAGAAAACCTGGAATCCGCCCGTTCCGAATCCCAGGCCGCAGAGCGCCAGGGAGACCTGTCCAGGGCGGCTGAACTGAAATACGGAAAGCTTATAGAACTGGAGCAGTCCCTGGAGGAGGAAAACGGAAGGCTTGCTGAACTGCAGAGTGAAAAAAAGATGCTCAAGGAAGAGGTGGACAGCGAGGATGTGGCCGAGGTGGTCGCAAAATGGACCCGCATCCCCGTTACCAGGCTGATGGAAGGCGAAAAGGACAAGCTCCTGACTATGGAGACGCGGCTCGAGAAACGGGTGGTGGGGCAGGAAAAGGGGATTATTGCAGTATCCAACGCCGTACGCCGTGCCCGTTCCGGGCTGCAAGACCCCAACCGGCCCATAGGCTCTTTCATATTTCTGGGGCCGACGGGGGTGGGGAAGACAGAGCTGGCGAGGGCCCTGGCAGAGTTCCTTTTTGACGATGAACAATACATGGTCCGCATTGACATGTCCGAATACATGGAGAGGCATTCGGTAGCGAGACTCATTGGGGCACCTCCCGGCTATGTGGGATATGACGAAGGGGGGTATCTGACCGAGGCTGTCAGAAGGCATCCCTATTCGGTAATTCTTTTTGATGAGATAGAAAAGGCCCATCCTGATGTCTTCAACGCCCTTCTTCAGATACTGGATGACGGTCGCATGACCGACGGAAAAGGGCGCACCGTGGACTTCAAAAACACGGTCCTCATTATGACCTCAAATGTGGGGAGTCAATGGATGCAGGAGTTGCAGGGAAGAGAGGACGGGGAGATGGAAACAAAGATCATGGATGCCCTGAGGCAGACATTTCGGCCCGAGTTCCTCAACAGAATTGATGAAATCATCATATTCAACTCCCTGGGGCTCGATGAGATTAAGAAGATTGTGGATATCCAGCTGGGTTACCTGGAAAGGCGGCTGGAGTCCAGTAAGATTGCCCTGGAATTGACGGAAGAGGCCAAGGAGTATCTTGCACATACAGGGTTTGACCCGGTCTACGGAGCCAGGCCCCTCAAGCGGACCATTCAGCATTTGATCCAGGACCCACTTGCCATGAAGATATTGGATGGGAGTGTCCGTGAAGGGGAGAAGGTTACGGTGGATATGGCGGATGGTCAGATCGTCTTCCGTTAAATCATTCGCTCTCGGGGATTTTGCCCCTGGGAGCGTTTATTTTGTCTTTCAGTTTGGGTGAACAGCGGAAAGCAACCCTTCTTCTGGAGTCCAGGATCATGGGTTCTCCCGTTCTCGGGTTTCTTCCCTTTCTTGCCCATTTGAACTGGATCTGGAATTTTCCGAAACCGGGTATCAAGACATGTTCTCCCGACGCCAGTGTCTTTTTGAATATCTCGAAGAGGCCGTCCACGAGTTCAGTAGCCCGCTTTTTGCTCAAAACCTCGTAATCAAATTCCGAAAAGAGGACCCGCTGTCTCTCTCTTTTTCTTTTTCTTATGCGGACATTCTCAATGACACTCGCCACAATATGTGATTTGGTCACTGTCATGGCCCCTTCAACCTCCCCAGAATAACCTTTTAATTTTAACTACTTAATGGTAGAAGATGGCACATCTTGAAAGGCTTGTCAACATGAGACCTTCTTTCACCCCCAGGCTGATCAACGACCCCTTTTCAGATCCGGGATTGTTTGTCCCCTTCCTTTTTGAGAAAAGGGCACTGATGTTTGATCTCGGGGATCTGCACGCCCTCTCCCCAAAGGATTTGCTGAAGGTGTCCCATGTCTTTGTCACCCACAGCCATATGGATCACTTCATTGGCTTTGATATCCTCCTGAGACCCTTTCTGGGCAGAGAAAAGAAGCTCCATCTCTATGGCCCCCCGGGTTTTTTTGATAATGTGGAGGGGAGACTTGCAGGATATACCTGGAACCTGGTCCATGAGTTTGAAGGCGACTTTCGTCTGAAGGTGACGGAGGTCCACCCATCCAAGACACTGACCAGAGAGTATTCCTGCAGAAACCGTTTCAGTTCCGGAGAAGCAATACAGGAGTCCCCCTTTACAGGCACCCTGCTTCGGGAAAGTGCCTTTCATGTGGAGACTGTTGTCCTGGACCATCGCACCCCCTGTTTGGGCCTCGCCCTGGTGGAGCATTTTTACATAAATATCATTAAGGAGGGTCTCAAGGACATGGATCTTCCCATGGGACCATGGTTGACACGATTTAAGAAGGCACTCCATGAGAAATGGGACATGGAGAGCCGTTTTGTCGTCACCTGGGAACAGGGCGGAGAAATCGTCAAAGAAAAGGGCTTTGTCCTGGGAGAACTGGTCAAGAAGATTGCCGCCATCTCTCCGGGGCAAAGGGTTGTCTATGTGACGGACATTATAGGCAGCCCGAAGAATTTTGAGAAGGTAGACCACCTGGCCCGGGGAGCCGATCATCTCTATATAGAAGCAGCCTTCCTGGATGAGGACAGAGAGACTGCACACCATAAATATCATCTCACTGCAAAGGAGGCGGGGGAAATGGCAAGAAGGGCGGAGGTAAAGGCCTTCACCCCCTTCCATTTTTCACCCCGGTACCGAAACCGGGAAGCTGAAATTCTAGAGGAGGCCCAAGAGGCATTCCGGGGAGAGGGGTAACGCGCATCACGAAAGTCGCCGTTGGCACTGCTGGAAGGACTTTACAAAAAGGGGGACAATCCTATAGTCTCCTGTCAAGCAAAAAATAAAACATCATGATATTAAGAAGTTACAGCTCCTCATGGTTTTGGGTATACTACCCCCTTCAGCCCTAAGGCTGTTGTTTAATATTCGGCGAGTCCCTCGCAAAGGCAAATCCCCTACCTAATCGTTACCAATATCCGGTGTACTGCACTTAGACAATCACCAATAATCCCTTATCCAGGTTATGGAATTTTAACGAAAGGCCCTGTACTGTCCCTCCCGAGATCCTCAATGGTCTCAACGTCCTTAAACGGGCTCTCTCGCCGAAATAGAAAATAGGTTACTCTATATTCAGAAACTCCGGATCAAATGGCTCCTTCTTCTTCATTAAAGTCCAGGCAATAATCAGCATCTTCGCGGCCAGTTTCACCTTCATCTTTGTCTTAATGCCTTTCTCCCTCTCTCTGCCACGAAGTTTGTTGGTGTAATAGATAATAAAGTGGCGATTACTCGTG
>JAFDIX010000329.1 GCA_019307805.1 Deltaproteobacteria bacterium
GGCTACACTATACTGGAGATACAGGAATAAAAAACTAAATAATTCAGGAATATCACTGGGTTGACATAATGATGCATTTGGCTACACCCATTGTAGCCAATGTTTACCCTATCGGACGGATCAATTTTTCCTCACACCCGCCGGCAGTTTGATGGTAAAGGTCGTGCCCTTTCCCAATTCACTCTCTACACTGATGGTTCCTTTATGGCGGTCTATGATACCATACACTGTTGAAAGGCCCAGCCCGAGGCCTTCCCCTTCCATCTTGGTTGTGTAAAAGGGGTCGAAAATATTGGGGAGGTCATCTTTTCCTATGCCCCGCCCCGTGTCCGCAATGAGTATTTGAACTGCCCCGCGAGCGGGATCGTACGTATTCTTAATGGAAAGGGCGCCGCCATCGGGCATGGCATCGACCGCATTGAAGATGAGATTGATGATGCATTGCTGAATCTGGTTGAAGTCACCTTGTATGGAAGGCATCTTTTCCTTGAGATCGGTAATGGTTTGAATGTTTTGGAGGTCGAGCTTGTGCCGGCTGAGCATAATGCATTTCTCGAGGAGTTCCTGGATATTCACCTCGGTGAATTCCATTTTAGACTTTCTCGAAAATGCAAGAAGATTGCCGACAATTTTTGAGCAACGGTCGGTTTCACCTTCTACCACTTTGAGATATCTCTGGAATTTTTTGAGGTGTTCCGGTTCGAGAGCGCCCCGGTTCATGATCTTGATCATGAGCCTGAGATAGTTGAGGATCCCTGCAAGGGGATTGTTGATCTCGTGAACCACGCTTGCGGCCAGTCTCCCCAGGGAGATCATCTTGTGTTGTTGAAGCAGGCGCGTTTGATCTGCAAATTGCTGCTCCAACATTCTCAGCTCTCTCAGGTCTCTGAAAAAGCCTACCAGTCCGATCGTCTCGTCACCCTCAAAAAGGACCATCGCAGAGAGCTGCACAGGGACCTTATCGCTTTTTTGGCTGACAAGGTTCGTCTCATAGAGATAGAGCCGGTTTTTACCCCCATATTCCTCCCCATACAATTCCTCCCTGAACTGCTCGGCCGCTCCCACAGGGAAGAACTGATCGAATGACATTTTCCCCACCACCTGATTCTGAGAATAGCCCAGCATATTTTCCAGACTCTTATTGAAGGTAAGGACCTTGCCATCCCTGTCACAGCCCATGATACCGTCAATGGAGCTTTCTATGAGATTTTCCTGGAAGTTGAAAACCCGGGCAAGCTCTTCGGCCGTGTCCATCCATCGCTCTTCAATGAGGGCCGTATAATCCTGGAGTTCCTTTCGGTTTGAATAACGCTCCCTGGCCCGCTCCAGGGCAATAAAGAGGGCGTCATCATGAATGGGTTTGGTGATAAAGTCGGAGGCATCGAGCTGGAGGGCCTGAACGGCCAGTTCCATTTCAGCGAAGGCGGTGACAACGATCACCTCTCTAGTGGGATCCTGCTCTTTGATCCTCTTGAGGACTTCAATACCGTCAATGCCCGGCAGCCGTATATCTGTAATGACGATCTGGGGGGAATGTTCTCTGCACGCCTCGATGCCGCTCTCCCCGTCCCCGGCAGTCACGACCTCATAGCCTGCATCAGCGAGAGTGATGGACATCACCTTTCGAATGCCCTCTTCATCATCTATAAAAAGGATTTTCCAGCCGCTCTTGTCCATATTTTTTCCGACAATAATTCATTTAATTTCAATTCCATAAACATAAACCAACTGCCCTGCCCACAGCAACAAGAATATCCGGGTTGGACTCAGGTGTCACCCCAGGGTAAACGGATTGACAAAAGGTTCGTGCATTAAGAGAATAGTAACCGTTCACAAGTTCACAGTTCAGAGTTTTACCCGCCTTTGGCGGCGCCGTAGGCGACCAGGGTTCAGGGTTCACCTCAAACCCGCCTGTCGAAGATGCCGTTTGCGGTGCCGTCCTGCGGGCAGGTCGGCGTATTTTTCGCAAATGCGGCTTCAATAATCCAACGGGTGATTTGAAGTTATGCCGGTCTCAGCCATGAGCACGTCTTCTTTAATCCGCCTGAGGATAAAGGTTTAATTCCCCGCCGCTGGGCGCGAGGCGTCATTCCGGCGAAGGCCGGAATCCAGAGATATAAACTGGATGCCGGTCGAAGATCCCGTCTTCAGCGGGGATCAGGTCCGGCATGACATCTGATACCCCGCTGCTCTGCGGCGGGGTAGTTCATTTTTTTTAAAAGAGGGGTTTGGAAAATGAATGAAAAAGAAGAAACGAAAGCGTTGGAAGAACTGGTTCCTATTGCACTGGACTGTCTGGGTGTGGCCGTGACGATTATTGATCCCAAGGGAACGCTATTATACTATAACCCACATGCAGCCAGGATCATAGACCGTAAACCCGAGTATATCGGCCATGATATCCATTCTCATCATAAAAAGGCAGTGACCAATGAAAAACTGGATTCCATGATTCAGGCGTTCAGAGAAGGGAGGGAGGAGCCTTTTCGTTATGAAGCAAAACCCTACGGAACACCTATTTTCGTGACCGTTGCTCCCATTTTAAAGGACGAAAAATTCCTGGGGTGTGTCCAGACCGTAATACTCAAAGAAGAAGTGGCACGGAAAAACACCCAGTAATGACAGGAATTTTGGTATTTCCCGCAGTCTTTTTGCCGGCGTTCTCAGGTGTTTTGGGCCGCTGATTTGTATTTGGATACACGTCAGGGTCCCTCTTTTTGAGAGCCTTCAGTTTCTTTGAGTCGTCATCGTCATAGCCTATAGGGGATCTCGACAAAGGGGTATTTATTGGGATTGAAATCTTTGGTATTGCGCGTAGTCAGTTTAATATGGTGCTCCATACAAAGAGCCGCTTGAAATGCATCCGGCAATTTCCACCCATGCGCTTTTCGAAGTTTTGCTGCCTTGTCGGCGGTCTCTTTTTCAATGAGTAAGAGGTGAAATTGGTCTAAGAGGGCCTTTGCATGCCGGGCTTCATTGTCTTCGAAACCGGTTAAGACCTCTGCGCGGGTAATGACGGATATAGCCGTTTTGTCCGGGTCAAGACCCAGAATAAAGTTTGTCGCTTTTTTGATGTCATTAAAATGATCTATCAGGATTACCGAGTCAAGCAACCGCTCCATCCTTGGTGTTACCTCCATTCAGCGCGTAGTTTATCCTGATATCTGAGGCCGTCTTCACCCTTCCATACGCCCCGGGTTTGAAGAACAAGTCTTTTATATGCCTCCCCGGTATCGTTCTCCTTTAACTGCTTGATCCCCCGCCGGACCGATTCGGCCATGGATATACCGTGTGCCTTGCTATAGTTTTCGAGCCACAATTTATCATCGTCTGAAATGGTAATGATGGTTCTTTGGCTCCCCATTTGGAGACCTCCCTTTCAGAGAAATGTGATATACATATCTATATATCACAAAAGTATGGGTGTCAAGTTGGAAGCCTGGTTTTGGTTTGGGAATAATGCATGCTTCACGTGGAGGGAATCAATCGGCAGCCGTACGGTGGAGGCGGTGACTATTATTGATCCCAATGGAGTCAAATAAGGGCAGACATTTAGAAAATTATGTTTGTGAGAGTTTCTTCATCCGGCTTTCCCATTGCTTCGCCCACAACACGGTGGACATCGGGCAGACATCATCTCCCTTTTGGGTTCTTGGTGGCGCAGTCGCATCCACCTGACTTCTTCTCAGCCATGATTTTTTCCATGATGTGAGATCGACCGGTTTCCTTGACTTCATTTGCGATTTCTTTAGCCGTATATCCAAAGCAATAACAAATAACTTGAGCCATTGAGAAACTCCACAAAGGGATAAAGAGATAAAACAGGAAAGTGGGTCACTGATCACTGTGATTCCGAGTCTTGCCCGGGTTACATCACCCCGGCAGATTACGGAATGTACGTTGTTTCTTCAACCCGTGCATAATGAACATCCCTCGAAGGCCGATTTTCATGGTTTGCTTCATTTTTTGGTACAAATTCACATTGTTAGAATCGGCTTGAGATTCTTCAGGGTTCGGCCCGGTGATGCCGGGATAATGGGCATACAGCCCAACCCTCCCAAGTTCGTCATAGTCCTCAAAGCGTCCTTCGACTTCAAATGTTTTGTATTGACTGATCTCCGAAAATGATTGGTCCGTCATCAGCAGGTACTCATCAGCCTCGATGGAATTCTTTAGTAGTCGATGGAGTAGAATGACATCCGGCCCACCAAGTTTAGCAAACTTGTCGATTTTGTAAAACAGGGCCTCTCCGATATGGGCGATTATCTTCAATTTGAGATTAGAGATTCCATCACATGCGCTGCAGTGGCACATATTGGATTTTCTCAGGTGATCCAACCGATGGTAAAAGGCTTGAAAGAAATCAAAAAGTTTATTGCTCGTGAGTGACACAAGCTGCTCCCAGGTATAGGCCCCGGGCTCTTCTACCCCGTAAAAAAAGACCGCATCACCTTCAACCTCTATGATGTGAAGAGGAATCTTTATCTCCGTGATAATAGACTCCATCAATTCCGTGATAATTGCTTGAGCATGGGCGAGGGATTTCCTCTTGCTGGTCATAAATTTTGTGTA
>JAFDIX010000330.1 GCA_019307805.1 Deltaproteobacteria bacterium
GGAAATAGTATAAATTCCATTGGTCATCCCCATTTTCTAAAGGGGGACCGAGGGGGGAAATAGTATAAATTCCATTGGTCATCCCCCTTTTCTAAAGGGGGACCGAGGGGGATTAATAAATGCCTCTACCCTACAACAAAAGGTTAAAAGCTGTTGCTCGTGAACTGAGAAAAAACATGACCGATGCAGAACGCTTCCTTTGGCAAAAGGTTCGAAGGAAGCAACTGAAAGGCCATCAATTCTATCGACAGAAAAACATCGGAGATTTTATAGTTGATTTTTATTGTCCATCGGCCAAGCTAGTTATTGAAATTGATGGCAGTCAGCATTTTACAAAAAATGGGAGATTGAAAGACAAAGCAAGAGATCAATATCTTGAGGGGCTTGGATTGAAGGTCCTCAGGTTTTCCGATAGGGATGTGTTCAAAAAGACAGAAGGAGTACTTGAAAGAATATTAGAGGACCTATGATTAATCCCCCCTGCCCCCTTTAAAAAAGGGGGGTGACGTGTGGCCCCTTTGCCAAAAAATGGAATAGCGAAAAGACATTTATGAGGGGGAAGATAAGATAGGTACCATTGGCCATCCCCCTTTTCTAAAGGGGGAGCGAGGGGGGGGGGAAATAGCCCTGACACATTTGCTCATCCCCCTTTTGTTTAAAGGGGGAGCGAGGGGGATTTTGTGTGATACGCGATTCTTACCCGGTATCACTAATATCTTTGCGTTTCTAGTAATTCTTCCCGAGTTCAATACCCCTGTCTCGAGCAGCCTTTACTACCTCTTTGATCATATTCTCCAGTCCTTTTGACTCAAACACGGAAAGACCGGCCGCAGTTGTTCCACCGGGTGATGTGACCATTTCTCTGAGTTGGGTCAGGGATTTGTCCGATTCATTGGCCAGATGGGCGGCGCCCAGCACGGTCTGAACCACGAGTTGCAGGGATGTCTCTTCATCAAAACCCACGGCCGTGCCGGCCTGTACGAAGCACTCCATAATCCTGAACAGATACCCCGGACCGCTCCCTGAAACGGCGGTTACCGCATCCATCATCTCTTCCTTGACAATCACTGTTTCACCCACGGCATCGAAGATGGTCCGTGCCATTTCCATGAGTTCCGGGGTGACCTTTCCCCCGGGCGCCAGGGCACTCATCCCCTTCTGGATGAGCGCAGGTGTGTTGGGCATCACCCGCACTGCCGGTATCTCACGGCCAAGAACACCAAATATCATCTTGAGAGGAATCCCCGCGGCAATAGAAATAAGCAGGTGTTCATCGTGGAGTTCTTCCCTTATTCCTTCAAGGACCTCCCGCATGTTCTGGGGTTTAACGGAAAGCATGACAATATTGCTTTGGGCCACGAGATCTCTGTTATCGGGGTATCCCTTGACTCCAAACTGACCGCCCAGTTCTTTGACTTTCCCCTGGTCTATGTCCGCAACGGCCAACCGCTCCGAATCATACTCCCCGCTGCTGACAAGTCCCTTTATGAGGGCGGTAGCCATATTGCCCGCACCAATAAAGCCGAGCTTCTTTGAATTGGTATCCATGGGAACTCCTTTCGAAATTGATTAATATAATATCAAGGACCCATTCGTTCCAAAAGAATCGGCCCGATTCTTTCCACTGTTTTTCTTTTTACAAATTTCCAGGATTGATCTTCCTCATTGCACCCCAACAGGGTAGTATTCATCATTTCAAATGAAAACCAAAAAATGAAATATAATGAAAATGTCTGGAAATAAAGACCTGTAAAGCTTGACGCCCCTCCAATAATTTGATAGTGAGGTGCTGCCGAAAAAAGAACTGAGGCCTTTTTTAAAACTGGCATTTTAATAGGGAGAATGTCTTCTTAAGATTCACCATTAATATTAAACAAGGAGGGTAACGAGTATGGCATACAATGCAGTCAAGATGGCGGATTGGCAGATTTCAGAAGCTGCCGAACAGAACATGCCCAGCCCGGAAGAGTGGCGTGAAAAATTGGGGTTGGAGAAGGACGAGCTCATTCCTTTCGGAAGGCTAGCGAGGCTCGACTTCATGAAAATCATCGATCGTCTCGGCAGGAAGAGGGACGGGAAATACATCGAGGTCACCGCGATCACGCCCACACCCCTGGGTGAAGGGAAAAGCACCACTTCCTGTGGCCTTATGGAGGGTATGGGGAAGATCGGCCTGAACGTTGGGGGCGCACTTCGTCAGCCTTCAGGCGGACCGAGCATGAACATCAAGGGAACGGCGGCCGGCGGCGGAAACTCCCTGCTCATCCCCATGACGGAATTCTCCCTGGGTCTGACCGGCGATATCAACGACATCATGAACGCCCACAACCTGGCCATGGTTGCCGTGACCGCTCGGATGCAGCATGAGAGAAACTACAACAACGAGCAACTCAAAAGGCTGACCAGGATGAAGAGACTCGAAATCGATCCCACCCGGGTGGAGATGGGGTGGATCATTGATTACTGTGCCCAGTCCCTGAGAAACATCGTCATAGGCATGGGAGGGAGATACGACGGCTTCACCATGCAGTCCAAGTTCGGGATTGCCGTTTCATCGGAATTAATGGCCATCCTGTCCATTATCAGGGATCTGGCTGATCTCAGGGAACGGTTGAATAATATCACCGTGGCCTTTGATAAGAGCGGTAAACCCGTTACCACCAAGGACCTTCAGGTAGGTGGCGCCATGACCGCCTGGATGCGCAATACCATTAACCCGACCCTGATGTGTACGGCTGAATACCAGCCCTGTATGGTCCATGCCGGCCCCTTTGCCAACATCGCCGTGGGCCAGTCATCCATCATCGCTGACCGCGTCGGCCTGAAGCTTTTTGATTATCACATCACCGAGAGTGGTTTCGGAGCGGACATCGGCTTCGAGAAGTTCTGGAATGTCAAGAGCCGTTACAGCGGCCTGAAACCCCACGTATCCGTCCTGACGACCACCATCCGCGCCCTTAAGATGCATGGCGGCGGTCCCAAGGTGGTGGCAGGCCTTCCGCTGGATCCGGCCTATCAAAAGGAAAATCTGGAATTCCTGGAAAAGGGCATGCCCAACATGGTCCACCATGTCAAAACCATCCGGAAAGCCGGGATCAACCCCGTGGTCTGCATCAACGCCTTCCATACGGACACCAAGAAAGAAATCGCCCTCGTACGGAAGTATGCCGAGAAGGCGGGTGCCCGCTGTGCCGTGTCCACCCACTGGGCAGACGGTGGTGATGGTGCGGTTGAATTTGCCGAGGCCGTGAAAGAGGCATGTTCTGAAAAGAATAAGTTCAAGTTCCTCTATCCCCTCAAGACAAAGCTGCGTGCCCGTGTTAAAAAAGTGGCACAGGTGGTCTACGGTGCGGATGACGTCTCCTGGACACCTGAGGCCGAGGCCAAGGCCAAGATGCTGGAAAATGATCCCCAGTATGACGATTACGCTACCATGATGGTCAAGACCCATTTGAGCCTCAGCCATGATCCGGACCGCAAGGGCGTTCCCAAGAAATGGACGCTTCCCATCCGGGATGTGTTGATTTACTCGGGAGCCAAGTTCCTCTGCCCCTGTGCCGGAACCATCAGCCTGATGCCGGGAACCAGTTCCGATCCGGCCTTCAGACGCGTGGACGTAGATCCCAAGACCGGAAAGGTCAAGGGCCTGTTCTAAACTAATCAACAATAACCTAAAAAAAAGGAGGGCAAAACTTGCCCTCCTTTTTTTGTTGATAAATTCTGATTTCTATCTTTAAATAAGTTGTCTTTCTGAGAATCAATCAATCCTAATTCATAGTATAATGATACAGCATGAAACGCTTGCTTTAATTGTTGATCATTTTGCTTCTTTTCTTTCAGCTTTCCTTCTTCCACAGTTCAGGGTTCGCAGTTCAAGGTTTCTAAGAAATGAATTTAGAGATGTCTACGATCAGGCCAGACGAATCCCGCATGGCGGGACTGCTATTCGGGGTTTCATCAATTATCTGAGTAAAGAATCCGGGGCCAGAGGACCCGGCTTTGGTTCACCCTTGAAAAGGGACCAGAAACCCGCTCTCAGATCTCTGGGTTGTTGGAGTAATGGAGTGCTGGAGTAATGGTCTGGAGTTGCTGGAAGGGCCTTGTTGCTCCGAAAAGGCGCACAACGCTGCTTCCCTTGGATTTTGTTTGGAAAGTCTCAGCTAAGATGTTTTCCAATACTCCAATTCAGCCGTCGTAGCCATTGGCTACTATGGCGAAGTCGGCTAATCCATCACTCCATTACTCCGTGTGAATATGAAAGAAAAATAACCGTCAGAGCCATTGTCTCTGACTCCCGCATAGCGGGACAGGCATGGCCCATTGAAAATCCCGCCCTGGGGCGGGAAAGGACCAGGTTTTCAAATTTCAAATAAATAAAATGGGTTCCACATGAGGGGCTATTTGGGTGTGATAATGTACTTATTGGACATGTGGTGGGGGTTGTAGGAGCGTTTGGCCTTCCTCAAACCGGGTATTCCCAGATCCTGTTCACGATTGATATATTTCTTTTCCGACCAGGCATGCCTGCAAAAGAGATTGTTGATGGCTGCATAGAGACCCGGA
>JAFDIX010000331.1 GCA_019307805.1 Deltaproteobacteria bacterium
CAAAATATTATGAAGAGGAATACGGCGGATGTGCCAGAAATCCCCTTGCTGCCCTGCAAAAATACCTGGGGCTCTGTGATGATGAAAAATTTGATGCCGTGTTTCAATCAGCGGATGCCCTCACCGGCGGAATTGCCTATACCCAGCAAATGTGCGGTGCCGTGGTAGCGGGTGTCATGGCCATGGGGCTGGTCTATGGCCCTGATAAACTGGAGCCTTTACTGCCCCAATCCCCGGACACGCGGCCCGAGCCGGTCCGGAAACACAAAGAGGCCGTGGAGCGGGGGCATGCGTTTGTCACAAGGTTCAGAAGGGAATTTGGGGGAATCACATGCCGTGATGTTCAACATAAAGTGACAGGGCGATACTGGGATCTTCGGAATAAGGATGACTGGGGCTTGTTTATCACAAAACCCTTCCATGACAAATGCGGAATTGTGACGGGGAAGGCGGCAAGACTGGCAGCCGAGGTGATTCTTGAACCCTCTGATAAATTTATCTGATGGTCATCAGGGCGGACAGGGCCCTTTAAAACCCCAGGGTCTTTCTCCAGGGGGCCCGTCCCCGGATTGGATACTAACCCATGGCTCCTTCAAGCCAGCTTTTTGCATTATCCCCCAGAATAGCAGAAGCCTGTTCTTCAGAAGAAGTAGCTTCCTGAATGGCCTTTTTGCAGGCGGTCGGATTGGCAATCCCGAAGGGATGATCGGTTCCAAAGAAAACACGACCCGGCCCCACAAGATCCAGGGTACAGAGCAGGTTTGACCTGTTGTAGGCCACCGCATCGTAGTATAGTTTTTTCAAGTAGCGACTGAAGGGCATTTCAAGATTCCGCGAGGACCTGCCATCTACTTGTGTGCAGACATCCAGTCTGCCGGACAGAAAGGGTAGTGCGCCTCCGGAGTGGGCCAGAATCAGGGTGATATCGGGGTGGCGTTCCAATACACCTCCCAGTATCAACCGGGTTACGGCGGCGGTGGTTTCAAATGGAAAGCCAAGCGCTATGAGCATGGCGTGCCCATAACCTGCCATCCATTCAGCCCCCACTATGTAATGGGGGTGGATGAATATGGGGACATTATCGCGCTGGGCTGCTTCCCAGAATGGGTCCAGGTCGGTGTGATCCAGGTGCATATTCCCAGGCCGGGTACCCATGATGATCCCGTGAATATGGGAAAGTCTCACCACCCTTTTGATTTCATCACAGGCAGCAGAGATGTCTTGAAGGGGAACGACACCCAGACCCTCAAGACGATCATTTGTGGAGCATATGCTCTCGATCTCTTCATTCAAGCTGGAAGCCCACCAGGCCGCCTCCTTTTTCTCAAAGAAGTCAACCCAGGGATTTCCCAGACTAATCACAGAGACATCTATGCCACTCTGATCCATAAAGAAAATCTTTTTTTCTACGGACGTATAATCTTCCCCAATGGCCCTTGTTCCACCGGTGATCCGCTTCTCGTCCGGGAACATAATAAAATGTTCGCCGTCCTGGTCGACTTCCAGCCTCGGAATCTCGGTGCGTTCCGCAAGGATATCAAGATAACGACGGGGGTAGATGTGGCTATGGATATCAATAATCAATGGAGTGGTCCTCTTTTCTATTTATTTTGCCTTGTAAAACCTGGTCCTTTGGACCAAGTCAAAGATAGATGGCTCTGCCTTGGTGTTTTGTGGCTAAAATCACAAATTCCAAGCACCAAATTACAAATAAATCTCAAATTCCAATATTCAATGACCAAAACTTTCCAGGGCGAGACATCGTTTGGATTTTCGAATTTCGGTCATTGGAAATTGTTTGATATTTGTAATTTGATATTTGGGATTTCAATAAATCGATGAACTTCCAACAAAGCAAATCCCCTCTAGGGATAACCAAAGCCGGGCCCTCTGGACCCGGATCTTTATTGTATTTTTATCACTTCACATGGAAAAAGCCTGTTGGGTGTCGCACCGGATACGGGATTGAAATAGGCATCACTGGTCAGGCTGTTGATGCCCGCCTTTCCGTCCGTGGGATTCCCCCATCCGAAGTCCACCCACACATGCCCGGATTTTACATTGTCGGAGACCTTTGATGTGATCCGTATTTTGCCCTGGTCCGAGGTAACTTCCACCTCATCGCCATCCTTGATGCCTCTTTCATCAGCGTCTTGGGGATGGATCCAGACAAGGGGATCGGGATACATCTTGGACAGTGTCTCAATGAACTTGAACCGGGTGTGGATGAAATTGCCCGGCCGGCGGCTTGAGCCGATCAGGGAAAACCCTTTCTCCGTGGTGTTATGCGGGCCCAGGGGTTCCCCGGCGGGCTCTTCATAGGTGGGAAAAGGATCATATCCCTTGCCTTCAAAAAGGTTGCAGTGGAAATCCACTTTTCCTGACGGGGTATTGAAGCCCTTGTCCAGATATTTTTGATACCGGACCGGGGGCACGGCAAAT
The DNA here is from genome assembly GCA_019307805.1 of Deltaproteobacteria bacterium. Classification (GTDB taxonomy): domain Bacteria; phylum Desulfobacterota; class DSM-4660; order Desulfatiglandales; family HGW-15; genus JAFDIX01. Next base: position 2,443 of record JAFDIX010000331.1, read on the forward strand.
ACGATCTGTTCCTCTTCAAGCTGCTCAAAGGTGACGCCAGTGGGCGCAATCATGAACTTGAGCCAGCTCATGGTGTCCTGAAAGGGGTAATCCTGATGAAGCCCCATCCTTTCAGCAAGCTCATATTCCACCTCAAAGACCGATCTTGCCTCCCCGATAGGATTCGCCAGGGGTCGAGACAAAGCCAGGTAGCCGCCCTCGGCACTGGAATAGGCCAAATAGGAAGAGGTTTCTAAAATATCCGCCATGGGCAAGACCAGATCCGCCATTTCCGAGGTGACCGTGGGAACCACCTCGTTGACCATCACAAAGTCCAGTTTTTCCAAGGCCTGCCGCGTGCGTTGCGTATTGGCGTGGATGAGGACCGGATTGGTGTGTTGAATGATCATGGCGCGGGGCCGATTTTCTTCCTCCCTTAAGATGGCCTCCTTGATCCCCACCATGGGCACTTCTATGAACAAGGGAAAGGTGTCATACCACACCCGCTTCTCGTTTGGAGCCGGCTTTGTGGGGAGCGCGGATTGGACGGCAAAGGGCAGAAAAACGTTTCCCCCCGGGATATCCAGATTGCCGGTCAGACCCATCAGAATCGCAAGGGTCCGAACCGCATCCACACCGTTGGTATACATATCCAGTCCGTTGCCGTCGCAGATGGCAGCGGGTTTTGTGGTGGCATAGGCTCGGGCCAAATCCTCGATGTCTTTTTCGGGTACCCCTGTAATGCCCTCGGCCCATTGGGGAGTGCAGGACTGCACATGGTCTTTTAATCCCTCAAAGCCGTGGGTGTACTCCGCAACGAAGGCTTCATCATAAAGCCCCTCTTTGATGATCACATGGATCATGGCAAGGCCGAGGGCGGTATCGCTTCCCAGATTGACCTTTACCCAGTCATCGGCTTTCTGGACTGTCTCTGAGCGAAAGGGGTCGATGGCGATGATCCGCACCCCCTGTTCTTTCAACCGGGGAATGATGCGTCGCATGCCGTTGAAAGAGGCAAAGGCGCTGTACCGTTCCGAGGCCATGGGATTGCTTCCCCAGAAGATGAGAAGCCGCGTTCTTTCAAAGTCGGCTTCGGCCCTTGTGCCCCCCAGTACCGCATTGAATGCGGTCATTCGGGGCATCATGCAGAGGCTTGCCGGGCTGGCAAAGTTGGGCGAGCCATAGGCGCCGGTGAACTGCCGAAATCCGTCCCTGGCATGGTAGGAAACCGGGGCCCCCGCAACCCGCACAAGACTGAGGGGCCCGTATTTGCTGTGAATTTCCCCCAACCTGTCTGCCGCAATCTTGAGCGCCTCGTCCCATGAGATTTTCTCAAAACCATTGTTCGTTTTCTTCAGGGGGTGTTTGAGGCGATTTTTTCCCTGGAGCATCTCCGGAATTCCAAAGGGTTTAGGACACAATTGCCCCCTGTTGGCAGGATGGTCCGGATCCCCTTCCACTGACACTTTGCCGTCGGCATTGCGATGGATAAGCAGGCCACAGCCCGTATAACAGTATTGACAAATGGTGCGGATAGTCGTTTCTTTCATGATATTCACATTTCCTCTTTATTTAAGATTTACATGTAAAATGATGGCCTGTTTCAACTGAAAAGGTGCTCATATTTTCCGTACCTATACACCCAGGTACTGGTGTTTGATCTCCGGGTTCGCATCCAGTTCTTCGGGGGAGGAAGAGTGGACGATCTGCCCCTTGTTGAGGATGTGGACAAAATCGGTACGTTTCAGGGCAAATCGCAGGTTTTGCTCCACAAGGAGTATGGATATGCCGCTGTTCCTGAGCCTTAGGATGACATCCCCCACGGTCTTGACATAAATGGGAGAGAGGCCCTCTGTCGGCTCGTCCATAAGGAGCAGGGTAGGGTTTGTCATGAGGCTACGGCCAATGGCCAGCATCTGCTGTTCTCCGCCGCTCAATCTGTTTCCCGGATGGTGGGCCCGGCCCTTTAGGGGAGGGAAGAGTTCAAAAATATCATCCAGTGTCCAGCCACCTGCCTTGGCCTTGAATCCCACGGTAAGGTTTTCGGTCACATCCAGGGATGGAAAGATTTCACGGCCCTGGGGAACCCATCCGATTCCCATTCTGATGATTTCATAGGGCTCTTTTGT
>JAFDIX010000332.1 GCA_019307805.1 Deltaproteobacteria bacterium
TGATCGTTTTGCATCCTATTATGACAAAAAATTCGGGTCAGACTGGAAGTCCAGCGAAAAAGACTTTTGGGAAGATTTCCCTCATTATATGTGATGTGCGACACTCCATGAAGCCCCTCTCTTTGATGATCTATCTCAGATCGGCGAAGTGAGAGTCGCTTTGCCAAATCAATGATGCTAACCTGATCTAATCTCTGAATTACCCCAATCCCTCTTTTAAATTCTAACGGACAATCATTTTTTAGACGCTTAGATCACAGCAAAGGTTTAGGAGATAGTTATGGTTAAGGGTGAGAAGTTTAAAAAGACCTTCGAGGGTCAGGATATAGCCAGTTACCAAGCGATGCTGGGGCTGCTAAAATTTCGAAGAAGCATAAGAGGGTTCCAAAATGAGCCGCTCCCGGAGGAATTGATTGAGAAGATAATTGAAGCAGCACGCTGGGCCCCCTCAGCAGGCAATGCTCAGCCCTGGGAGTTTCTTGTCGTTGAGGACGAAAAAACCATCCAGAGGCTTGCAGAACTCTATGAATACCAGATGGTTGAAAAGAAATGGCTGGAAGGAACTCGTCCAAAAAAGATGAGGATGTACCAAGGGGACAACTTCCCGGGCCTGGAAGACAAAAAGGCCATCGATGAGGTTATAAAAGGAGTTAAGGGCAAGGTGCCTTTTAGAAAAGCACCTTGCCTGATCTTTCCTTTGGCCGATGAACGGTGGTATCACGCCCTTCCTTTGCGCACAAGACTGGATAAAGGCAAACAGCATATAATCAGCAGCATGGCCAATGCAGTATTTGTTTTACATCTTGCGGCAGCCTCTTTGAACCTTGCCACCCAGTGGATTAGTGACTTCGGATCACCATGGTTATCAGGCATGACCAGAGGTTTGTTGGATATCCCGCAGCATTGTTTGATTTACGAAGCAATGGCAATTGGCTATCCCTCCTATTATCACAAGCCGCGATATGTCAAACCAGTGGATGAACTTGTCCACTACGGAAAATTTGATTCAAGCAAAAGTCGATCAGAAGAAGAAATTCGAGAGTATATTGCTACCCATATCCGTCCCCAACTCAAATTTAAGGTATGATCTTTGCCGATCTTTCCCTTGCCTGAAGACTCCTTCCGTTTTTCCGTTTTCCGGTAGCTGCTGTCTTTCCTGGCATTTCTGGCACTGCAAAAGGTAATATGCTACCATCGGTATCATTTTACTTATACAGACAGGAGCAGATATGGCAGATTCCAATATGATGCATTGGCCCCTCGGGTTAACCCCTAATATTACACAACTCCTTCCCCGGCAGATGAAAGCGCTGGTTATCCATCGTGACCAATACGGACCTCCGTCGGATGTAATCCGGTTTCAGGATGTACCGGTTCCGTCTCTTCATGAGGAAGATGCTGATCGGGTTCTGGTGGCGATACTGGCAACCGGACCCAATTTTAACACCAATTTCGCCGCTCTCGGACTGCCGGTTCCCGTATTCGGCCGGGGTGACGGCGCCACCATCCACATCCCCGGCAGTGATGCCGTGGGGATCGTCGTTGATGCCGGTCCCAGCGTAAAAAGCATCAAGGTCGGTGACCCGGTTATCCTGGATTCATGGACAGATCAGACTGCCATCCGGGGGTACGAAACCCATGATGGTTTCAACGCCCAGTTTGCCGTTGTTGATGAAAAAAGAGCGGTACCCATGCCCCGGGAGCTAAAGGCGCACAGTCCGGAAAGGCTGGCAGCCATGTTGCTCACCTACGGTACTGCCTATCGCGCAGTTGTGGAAAGGTTGGGCGTGATCCCCGGGGAATCGGTGCTGCTGATGGGCGGGGGAAAGGGCACGAGTTTTGCCGGTGCCCAGATCGCAAAGGTCCTCGGCGCCCGTGTCATCCTCATGGGGTCGAATCCGGAATTGGGATCATCACTCATCCAGCGGGGTATTGCCGATGCATTTATCGATCGACGCAAGATCCCATCCGATGTCTTCGGTGTCATTCCCGAAAATATGCATTTCGATGAATGGATGAATGCAACCGCACCGTTTCGCCAGGCAGTATTCGATGCCAATGACGGCAAACCCGTTGATAAGATTTTTGAACATACCGGCGGAACCAATTTCCCGCTGCTGGTATCCAGTCTTTCCGATAACGGATGCCTGGCATTCTTCGGCGCTACCGGTGGAGGTATGAAGGGTGAATACAAGGAGACGTTCTTCTATGATGGCCGCCGGTTTGTGATGGACGCCCGCTGGGTCTGGATGCGTCAAAAACAGCTTCTATTCAGAAACGGAACCCCGGACGACATATTTGATGAAATCGGTTTGCTCCCGGGCAAAAAAGGACTCCTGTGGGGAGCCGATGCCTATGCCCTCGAGTTTGCAGAGGCCGCCCTGAAAAGAGGGGCATTTCTAACGGTGGTTGCATCCCTGTCAAAGGAGGGCGACGGCATTGAAGCCCTCAATCAAATGGGGGTACCTTCATCCCGGATAATTGATCGAGATCAGCTTGATTTTCAGGATGATATGCCGGATCCCTTGACCGAAGACGGTCGGCCCAATCCCGAATACGCTTCCGGTTACATGGCATCGGCCCGTGCCCTGGGACGGGCTATTTGGGGAGTATTGGGAAACAGAGTCAGCCCGGATTTCATCGTTGAGCGGCCGGACCAGAGTACGCTGCACTTCAGCTCTTTTGTGCTAAAGGATTACAGCGAACAGGATGACATGCCATGCGGAACCATCGTTGTACGGGGTTCTTCGAATCTTTCCATTTTCGGATCTCACATGTATCGTGCCACCCAGGCCAGGGAGGTTGTCAGCCTTCTGTCCCAGAAAAAAATCCTAATGGCTCAGGAAGATCTTTATATCACTGACCTCAGGGGTCTGCCGGAAATCCAGCAGAAAATGCTGGACGGCAAGATGGGAAAACCCAAAGGCGTCGCGCTCGTCCAGGCGGATCGAGCGGGTCGGTCCGTCGAGTACTATGAGCAAAACTACCTGGGGGAGACCCTCCGTCAATCCAGGCCCGAAGCGGATCAATATCTGGATATCCACCTTTCCAATGGCATCGGTATTATCACAATAAACCGCCCGGATGCCCTGAATGCATTGAATAGCGGTCTGGTGTCTCAACTGGGGGATGTGATCCGTGAAGTCAAGGAAAAGGCGACCCTCGCAGGCAAAGCGGTTCGGGCCTTGATCCTCAGGGGATCGGGGCGCGCCTTCGTGGCTGGGGCCGATGTTACGGAGTTTGCCGGAAATACCGCTTCAAATGTCCAAATGATTGCCGGGAAAAATATTCAGATGTGCACGGACTTAGAAAACCTGGCGATTCCCGTGATCGCCCTGGTGGATGGTTTCGCCCTTGGCGGCGGAAATGAACTATCCATGAGTGCCCACTATCGTATTGTTACGGAAAATGCCCAACTGGGTCAACCGGAGATCAAACTGGGCATTATTCCCGGTTATGGGGGATTGCAGCGGCTTCCCCGGCTCATCGGGCCCGGAAAGGCCGCTGAAATGAGTGTCAACGGTGAAGCCGTGGACGGAAGAACCGCTGTAGGCATCGGCCTGGCAGATGAGTTCGTCCCTTCATCGACCGCACTGCTCAAGGCCGTCCGGCTTGCCCAGCAACTGATTTCAGGAGAGAGACACATCGAAAGGCGGGACTGGGCAGCCATCACTGCTGCCCAGATGGGTGATCTGGAGGCCCTTCTTAAAAACGACAGGGTCGCGGCACTTATCGCCAGTCCTAAACCAGAGGGCGAGACGGCCGGTGATCTGAGAGCCGCCCGGCAGTATGCAGCCCGGTTCGTATTCGATGCCATGGCGCTTGGCTACAGAGAGGGCTTTGAAAAAGGCCTGGAAAACGATGCCCGTTTGTTCGGGGAACTGGCCGCTTCACCATCGGGTAGTGAGTGGATCGGGCGGTTTATCGCCAAAGATCCGGAGCAATCATCCTTTCTAACACTCCTGGATTAACCGGGACAGGAGAGTTCGGGAATGACCCACAAAAAACGAATGCTCATGGCTGCCAGGGGTGAGATGCCCGATATGCTGCCCTATGCACCCCGGTTCGATCTCTGGTACAACTCCAACGCCTACCGTAATCGCCTGCCCGAGAAGTACCGGGGGATGGCCCCCAACGAGATTGCCCGGTCTGAAGGGTGGGGACTGCACAAGGTCATACCGGAACTGTTGGAGGCTGAACACCCCGAAGAGAACCTCTATCGCTGTCTGGGTTTATACGGTCTCAAGGAGAACGGCTGTCGGATCGAATTCTCGGATCAGGTGGAAATCAAGGTCGAAAAATGGACCGAGGGTGAAGAAGGCCTGACCCGGGTGGCATACCACACACCCAAAGGGGTGATCACCACCACTGAACTCATCAACGATGAGATGCGTAATGCCGGGGTGTCTATCACCTGGGTCAAGGAGCGCGCCATTAAACGGGTGGAAGATTATGAGACCCTGGCCTTCCTCCTTGAACAGGTCCGGGTTATCCCCGATTTCGATCGTTACGCCAAATGGCAGGCTGAGGTGGGGCTATCCAAAGGGATTTCCTGGATGCCACTGAATTTTTCTATCACTACCGGGACAACCGGGGTCCTATGCGCCGGTTGGCCGAGTCGGTGGAGCAGGTTTTTGAACAGCTCCTCAAGGTGGCTGGGGATTCCCCGGCCGAAGTGGTGTTGTGGGGAGCCAATTTCGACGACATGATTACCTACCCGCCATACTTTGAAAAGGAAATCACTCCCTGGCTCCAAAGGGCATCACAATATCTCCAGGACAGGGGGAAACTGGTCATCTGCCACACGGACGGCGAGAATCAGGGACTGATGGATCTGATCGCAGATTCGGGCATCCACATTGCCGAAGCTGTTTGTCCTGCCCCTATGACCAAGGTACCGATTGAGGTGTATTACAAAAACTGGTCCGACAACGGTACGCTGTGCATCTTTGGCGGGTTACCCCAAAGCATACTTTCTCCGACAACAGCCACCGAGGCTGACATGCACGCCTATATGGATCACTTTTTCAAGGCCGTGGCCCCGGGCAAGGGAATAATTGCCGGCATTGCCGACACCACCCCACCGGATGCCGATTTCAACAGACTGGTCATCATCGGTCAACGCCTGGCCGAAGAAGGCCGTTTGCCCCTGGAAGCGGGCGGGTTCAGCCCGGTCACAGAAATCGGTCTGCAAAAAGCGGCGGCCCGGGTGGAACCTGCGGCCGTGCTGGAAGAAGACTTCAAAGTGATTCAGGATGCGGTCCTGGCCGGTGCCTTTGATGCTGTTAAAGAGCACGCCCAGGGGATGCTCGCCCGGGGCGTTGATGCCGGAGATATCCTGCACAAGGGGATGATTGCGGCCATGGACGTGATCTCCGGCCAGTTCAAGGACGGTTCGGTCTTCATTCCGGAAGTCCTGCTTGCGGCCCGGGCCATGAACGAGGGCCTGCTTATCCTGGAGCCGCATCTGGCAGATGATGCCGGTAAGGCGGCCAAGATCCTGATTGGAACCGTTCACGGCGACATGCACGATATCGGCAAGAACCTGGTCGTGACCATGCTCAGGAGCAGCGGCTTCGAGGTGGTCGATCTGGGGATCAACATCAAGCGTCCGGTCTTTATAGAGGAGATAATCAGGCATACCCCTGATATCCTGGGCCTGTCGGCCCTGTTGACTACGACTATGCCTGAGATGGGAAGGGTGATCGAGACCCTGATGGAAGAAGGCATCCGCGATCAGCTCAAGATTATCGTGGGGGGGGCTCCGATCAATGCCAAGTTCGCCGAGGATATCGGTGCTGACGGGTATGCACAGGACGCCGGTGATGCGGTGGAGCTGGTTAAGAAGCTGGTTTGAGTTACCATCAAAGTCAAGGGAATCGCGAACCAACTGTATTTTAGTAATGCTCCTATCGCTCGATCATTGAGATCTCACCACATTCCTTCTCTTACAATTTTTGAGCTTTTCGATAGTTGGTATCCATTATTCACCCTGGAAATATTACCTTACATGAGGCTAGGCAGCCATGTCGCAACTTGTGGAAATGCTACGTAAATGGCAAGGGTAATTATATCCATAGCCACAAACCACCCAACCGCCTGCATTACTTCCTTCATGCTTAGATCTGGAACAATCCCCCGGATGATAAACAGGTTTAGACCAAATGGCGGAGTGATGAGGGCAACATATGCGCGGTGATTACACCAAACCATATGGGATCATAGCCAAGCGCCTGCATCGCCGGAAAGATAATTGGTAAAGTAAGAAAGGCGAATGCCAGCATATCTATGAAAAAGCCGGCAATAATGTAGAGGAGCAACACCCCCATGAGAATCACAAAGCGGTGAACCTCCAGGGTTACAATGTAATCGCTAATCGCAGCGGGAATGCGACTGATCCCCAGAAAATATCCAAAGACAAAGGCCGTTCCGATGATCAGGAAAACCATTGCTGTTGTTTTTGTGCTTTCCATAACCGCGTCTTTCAGATTAGGGAATTTCAATTTTTTGGTCAAAAACCCTAAAAGAAAGACTCCGGCAGAGCCCAGAGCTCCAGCTTCAGTGGGGGTGAATATACCGCTGTAAATACCCCCCATCACGATTATGGCAACTATGGCTATTCCCCAGCAGTATCTCAGAGAGGCAACACGCTCTTTCCAGGGAAGTCTTTTTTGAAGTTGTGGTGCAAGATTGGGATTCAGCTTACATCTAACGTAGATCATAGTCATGTAAACCACCGCCGCTATAATCCCGGGTATAATTCCCGCAATAAGGAGTTTTGCCACCGACTGATCCGTGATAAATGCGTACAGGACCATCAGGATACTTGGTGGGATCATTTGGGCGATGGTGCCTGTCGCAGCCACTGAACCCACAGCCAGTTTGTCATCTATACCAGCTTTTCGCATTGCCGGGACGCATATGTTTGTTAATGTCGCACAGCTTGCAAGCCCGGAACCACAGGCTGCGCCGAATGCCGCCCCTCCCACTACCGTTGCCTGGGCCAGTCCTCCGGGGATATGCCCCACCCATTTTTGGGCCGTGTCGTAAAGGCTGCCTGCAAAACCGGTCTGAAGGGCGAGATGTCCCATGAGGATAAACAGGGGGACCACGGAAAGAGAATATGTCGATATTTTTGCAAACGGTACTGAGGCAACGATGAGAAAGGTCCTATCCGCTCCTGCCAGGACCCAATAGCCGACAATGCCTACGAGGAGGAGCCCAAAGGAAACAGGGAGACCCATAAAGAGGACAAATATCATTGCCACCAACATTATCCATCCAACCGTTGGCGGATTAAACTGACCAGGAGAGGTCCAGCTCAATAGAATGGAAAATGCTAGCAGTGGTATTAATGCCGTGAGAACCCAGTAAATCCAATGAGGACTATTTCCCTTTAACTCTAATATCTGATGTTTGATATCAGTAATTAACCTGAGGCATAACAATCCACTGCCGATGGTCATTGCTGTCTTAGTAGGCCACAAAGGGTATTCAATGAGCCCAGGAACATAATCATCAGTAATCCAGGCATCCCAAGCCAACAACCCGCTTTGGTAGCACATAATGGAAAAAGAAGCTAAAGCCAAAATAAGCGTAGCCAATTCAAATATGTTTCTCGGTGTTCCCTTGATCCTTTCAATAAAAACATCAACCCTGACATGGCCTTTTTTCTGTTGTACATAGGCTATCGCCAAAAAGACGACACCGATCATCAGCATTTCTGACAGAGTGTATACACCAGGGATGGGACTGTTAAAGACATAGCGGAGTACAACATCAACCGTTGTAATGAGTCCCATAAAACCGATGATGCTTGCGGAGACACCATTAAATATGTTTTCCACTGAGATCTGAATCTTTT
>JAFDIX010000333.1 GCA_019307805.1 Deltaproteobacteria bacterium
CTTTCAGTAAAAAGATTCCCATGGAATGGAAGATTTATGGAGAACAGCAAATTGAGAAGTATGTTTTGAGAGAGGCCTTCAGGGACATGCTGCCCGAAAAAATTGCCAACCGCGAGAAACTCAGATTTGCCATGGGAACGGGTATGGATGATGTGATGGATGAGATCGTGGCCAAGAAGGTCGATCCAGAAGAGATAAAGCGGAGACCCAAAGCCGCCTACGGCTTGCCTTTTGCTTCGTTTAAGGAACTTTATTATTATGATGAATTCTTGAAGCAGTTTCCACCGTCCTATGAAAACCAGACGGTTCGATGGGACCCATTCAAGTAAAAGGAGGAAAAATAATGTCATTTCCAACCCATAAAAAATATATCATTATCGGAGCAGGAATCCATGGATTGAGCACTGCATGGCACCTGGCAAAGGAGCTCAAAGCCAGGAAACGCGGATCCGGCAAAGATATCCTTGTCATCGACAAGACCGCCATAGGCGCCGGGGCATCCGGAATCGCCTGCGGCGTGATACGCAACAACTATTATCAGGCGGCCATGCAGGAATTGATCGCCCATAGTGTGGACGTGTGGGAAGAGGACGCCCAAGGGTACGGGTATCTCCCTGTGGGTTATATGCAGATCTCCCCTGAGCGCATGCATGCCGATGTGGCCGATATTCACGAACGGCAGGCGGATATCGGATATGAGTCAGAATTCATAGAAGGAGAGAAAGACTGCCTGAAATATATGAGGGGTAATGTTTTTGAGGACTGGCAGGCCCAAAACGTCACCTCCATCCTTCATGAAAAAAGGGGCGGCTATGCACACAACACAAAGGCCCTCTACCGTTTGGCAGACAAGGCAGAGGCCGAAGGCGTTCGAATTCTCACAGGTGTCACCGTAAAAGGGTTGCCCCATAACGGGTGTGTCACCGGGGTGGAAACGACCAAAGGTCTCATCAAATGCGATTATCTGATTATTGGCGCGGGCCCTTGGGCAAACAGTTTTTGGGATATGTTGGATCTGCCGCAGAGGATCGACGTCAGGGACAATGAGGGAAATGTCCATCCCGATATCAAAATGTGGACATACTGGTCTCTTCAGGAGGGGACCTTAGGCATAGAACCAACCTACGGCATGGACAACCGCGGCAAAATGCCGCCCGTCATTCATGTGGATACCGACGCGCCGCTCTTCTCCAGCGAAGACGGCTCTCTGATCACCGAAGAGATGTGGGGCATCTACTACAAGCCCGATTTTCACTTCAGGGGCATTCAGGGGGGCGCCACGCCGAACCTGGTAAAAAAGGAGAAGGTCGCCGTGGACCCATATGGCATTGATTCTCCGGATTTCATTGTGGGACCCGAATTTGCCCACACGTGGACCTCCGCCCTGGCCCACTGCCAGAAAAGGTATGAAGACAAGTACTATCGTTACAAAAAGGAGCCGTCAGGCGGGCTCGGGGCCTTCACCCCTGATAATTTCCCCATTTTCGACGTCATGAGGCAGAATTGCTACATGATCGCTGATTCCAGCCACGGATACAAGATGATCGGCGTAGGAAACCTCGTGGCAAAAGAGCTCATGGAAGAAAAGCAGCCCCTGTTAAGGCCGTTCCGATTTGACCGTTATGACAAGGGGGAGTTGCTTCCGGAATCCAATAGCCCGTTTCCCTGGAGTTGACTGGATTGATTATTTTTGATTGATGATTGTTGATTGGAAAGACGGGGGCTCAGGTGGAATTGACGATTCTCCTCGGTTCAGGAGGGATGCAAGGTGATCCCGAAACCCCTCTGCCAGTGCCGCGTGTGTGAAAGAAAGGAAAGAGGTGGTGGATCTTGAATTGAATGGTCTTCTTGAAAAAATACATACTGATGCCTTGAGGGTATTGGAAGAGGTCGGGGTCAAATGCGTGTCCAAGGAAGTAAGGCAGATCTTTGAAGATACGGGTCTTGCGGCCTTTGACGAAAGCTCCGGACATATCCATGTCCTGGCCCCACTTATCGAGCAGGTTCTTGCCACTGCGCCCAAAAGAGACCAGTACTGGATCCCTGAGGATTCCTTTGGTGTGGGCGGCACCGCTCCCTTTTTATATGACGATCAGACCGGAGAACTGGTGGAACCTACCTTGGAGCATCTGGCCCGTATCGCAACTATCGTGAATGATGCGGACGTGATCCAGTTCATGGCCAGGGGGGTCTTGATCAAAAGACAGGAAGTCCAGGTCATGGATACGATTGTTAGGAACTGCCATAAGCCGATCTACGTGGCCGCGGTGACCGATGAGGGGATCGAACGGGCCTTGGAGATCCACGAGACCCGGGGAAACATCACAATCCAGTTCTCCATTATTAACAGCCCTCTCAATATCATTGAAAGCATGATCGACCCGTTTCTCTCTTGCGTGCGGAAAGGCATTCCCATCTACGTCTCCACCATGCCGATGGCAGGGCTGTCCGGACCCTATTCCATGTCGGGGCTCATCACCCTGACCCATGCCGAGGCCCTGTTCGGCATTGCCCTGGCACAGTTGGTTAATCCAGGGATTACAGTGGTCCATGCAGGCCTTCCCTCCATCGCTAATATTCAGAAGAGCTACGCCGTGGATCTGGGTCTGGCGTCTCACAACATCGCCAACCTGCTCCAGGAAAAGGTCAACAAGAGATTGGATATTCCTTCGATTCAGACGGCCTGTACCACGAGCCAGGATCGACCCAATCAACTGGCAGAAAAAGAGGCCGTTTATGGCTATGGTCTGATGAAAAAGTACAGCTTTCACCAGATGCGGCACGCCTTCGGATTCTTGAAGGAGCTTATCGCATTTTCCATTGCCAAACTGGAAAGGCATGTCCAGCTCTGCCGGGAAAGTGGTCCTGAAGGTGCGCCGGATCTTGAAGACGTGCCCTATGACCCCGAGGGGTTTGAGGTCATCATGCGCAACGGGAGCAATGCAAATTACATGAGGGATGATCACACCCTCAAGAATACGGGGAAGTGTTTTCTATATTAGCATACTGAGGACCTGAAAAATGAAAGTTATAGCTTATCAGACAAGTCCGGTTCTACTTGATCTCAAGGCCAATCTTGAAGATATAGTCACCAAGATCCATTATGCCAAGGAAAAGGGCGCTCAACTGTCGGTTTTTCCGGAACTTGCCCTGACAGGATATTTTGTGGGACAAAGATACCACGAAGTAGCCATCAGGATGGATTCTTCGGAAATCAAGGAGTTGACACAGGCCACAAAGGGGACGGCGGCCGTGGTGGGATTTATCGAAGAGTCTCCATCCATGAATTTTTACAACTCCGCCTTAGTGGCGGTGGACGGTGAGATCCTCTTTGCCTATCGCAAGCTCAACCTGCCGAATTATGGTGTCTTCGAGGAACGGAAATTTTTTGCCTCCGGAAAACAGGTCCCCGTCTTCATGCTAAAAGATTTCACTATAGCGGTCTTTATCTGCAATGACCTGTGGCATCCCTCACTCCCCTACCTTGGAGTCGTTCAGAAGGCAGATATCTTTCTCACCCTCTTCAACTCTTCCCAGGGTTCCATGGGGAGGGAATTCTCAAATATCGAGAGCTGGGGAATCATAAATAAGTTTTACCCCCGTATCTTTGGGATCTACAACATCTGTGTCAACCGTGTAGGGGAAGAGGCGTGGAAGGAGAAGAGATCCGTTTTAGCGGCCGAGACCGCCACAACGAGAACAGGGGACGCCGTCAGTTCGTCCCTTCAGGAAGAGGTATTTCATTTCTGGGGAGGGAGCGAAATTGTAAATCCTTATGGCAAGACTATTGTGAAGGCTCCCTTATACGAACCGGATATGATTTCAGCAGAGATCTCAAGGAATCTGCTCAGGCAGAAGAGAATTTTGCTCCCATACCTTAGAGACGATGATCCTTACTTCACCCATCGAGAACTTCAGCGGATTCTGTTTGATAAACCCCGATTCGATGTTTCATAAAAGTTTACTTAAGTGTACTGCTTATCAATGCAATCATTAATACTGCTTTATGAGTCTTCTCGTTTCTTGTGTTTTCATGAAATAACAACAATTCAGGCAGTGTTAACCCTAACATTGCATAAACCTTCGGCCCAAAAACGCTACACTCGCTCTATATCAGGCCATCAAGAAACGCTGGTCCATTTTCAAGACCTCACCGTATGTTCAATACGCTTTCATCCTTGAAAACGGCCCATCGTCCCTTGCTGACCTAATCTAAAGCGTTTTGAACTCAAATTTTATGCAACGTTAGGGTTAATTGAGTAACAGTGTTGATTTATAGGACTTTTACTTCATATCAAAGAAAGGAGTTCAATAACGTTTTGTCAAAAGGAACTGTTGAGAGTTACAGTGAACAGAAAGGTTTTGGCTTTATTATTCAGGAGGATGGTAAAAAGGTATCCTTTTATCGCTCTTCCATTCAGATGGATGGCTAAAAAAAGGTCAATGCGGGAGATCGCGTGAGCTTTGAAGTTGAGGAGACTATCAGTGGCCCTGAGGCTAAAAACATCATGAAACTCGAATCAAGTAA
>JAFDIX010000028.1 GCA_019307805.1 Deltaproteobacteria bacterium
GCAAGGAATGCTTAAAACAATATGTAATTTCAGATAGTTGCTTAATGGCCGCGATGTATCATCAAAAACGACTTCGTTGGAAGTCGGGAATCCCGTTAAAGCGTCATTCCGGCGCCCGTCCTCCGCAGTAGCTCTGCTACGGAGGATGGAAAGGCCGGAATCCAGTGATTTCAGTATGTTCTGGATGCCGGTCGAAGATCCCGTCTTCAGCGGGGATCAAGTCCCCGCAGACAACTACGGGACAGGCCGGCATGACGAATTCGGACTCTTTACGATTTCATCAAATATAGAAACGCCGCCTCATGTTTTGGTTTTTTTGTGCGTGGCGAATAACCCGCAGAAAGCCTGAAGCCGATGAAAGAAGAGCAACTTTACCTGGTCTTGGTGGGACTGCCTGCCAGGGGTAAAACCACCCTTGCAACGAAGCTCAAAGAAAACCTCATGGGCGATTCTGTGAAAACGAGAATCTTCAACAACGGTGATCTGCGGCGAAAGATGATTCGGGACAATACTTCCTATGCCGGGTTTTACGATCCGGAAAATCTGGAAGGGGTTGCCTTTCGAGAACAAATCGCCGAAATCAACATGGAACGTGCCCAACGTTATCTCGCGAGTAAGGGCAATGTGGCCATAATAGACGCTACCAATGTGAGCCTTGAACGGCGGGGGAAAATTCAGGTTTTTCTGAATGATCATCCCATTCTTTTCGTGGAATGCCTGAACAACGACAGAGAAATCCTGGATGCCAGTATCATGCGCAAAATAAATATGCCTGAATTCGGTCACCTGACCCAGGAAGAAGCCGTTGCAAGTTTTCAGGAGCGTATCGGGTATTATGAATCCATCAATGCGCCACTGGAAAGGGAAAGAAATTTTATCAGGCTGAATTCTCTGAACTGTGAAATCCTCCAGGAGGAGATAAACAACGATATCCCCTTTTATGAACAAATACGGGATTATCTGGCAACGGATATCATCAAAAATCTGTTTCTCATCCGGCATGGTGAGACCTTCTTCAATCTGGAGAACCGTATCGGCGGCGATTCCGCCCTTACCCAGAACGGGCATGATCAGGCCAGGGCCCTGGCCCTTTTTTTCAAGAGAAAGAAAATTCCCCTCATCTTCACGAGTAATAAAGCAAGAACCATTCAGACCGCTCAACCGATCCGGGATCTGCAGAGCGATTGCACGATAATCCCTTTGCCCGAGTTCAATGAAATCGACAGCGGGGTCTGCGAATGCATGAGTTATGAGGAGATCAAGGAGCAGATGTCGGAGGTCTATGCTGCGAGAAAAAAAGACAAATACAACTATGCCTACCCCAGGGGTGAGGGCTACATTACCATGCAGGAACGAATCAACCGGGGAATTAAGAAGGCCCTTTACCTCAATAACCCTTCTGACAATATCATGATCATCGGACACAGGGCCGTGAACCGGATGATCCTTTCACATTTTCTCTTTCGAAGGGTAAAGGATGTCCCCTATATTTATATCCCCCAGGACAAATTCTACTATATCTCTTCAACCCCCAACCGGAAACTCTTCCAGCTGAAAAGATACCACTAACGCCTGCCATCCGATCCGATCACTCGTCTTTGATATGTTTGCCTGCCAACTCCCTGGCCTTGGCATACTTGAGGAAGGATCCGCCCCCGTTCATCACGGATATCACAAAACCGTCAAAACCATCCAGAATACCCAGTTCCAGAAGGTAGGTTCTAAGAAACATCCAGAGGCCGTGAAACGATGGGGCCAGGGGGTTCACCCCGACCTCTTTCTCAACCAGTTCCCTTGCGGCCAAATTTGAATAGTTCTCCATTTTTGACACGAGTTCAGAATAGTTCCGAAAACTGATGTGTTCGATGAACGCATCCAGATCTTTGACCTTCCCCCGGGCGACCCATTTCTCATGAACCGGCCGTCCGTCAAAGCCCCCTTTTTTTTTGTGAACAAGCCGCACAATGCGATCCGGCCACCAGCCACAATGCTTTACCCAGCGACCATGAAGATAGTTCTTGCGCTGGAAACTGTAGCCCCCGATGTTGGGATCAACCTTGGCAAGTTCTTCTCTGATCGCATGGGCGGTCTCCCGGGGCACCCTCTCATCGGCATCAAGGACCAGGACCCAGTCGTGGGCGCACTGGTCCACCGCAAACTGCTTTTGGGCGGAATAGCCCCTCCAGGACTCAATGAGAACTTTCGCCCCAAAGGATTCTGCCACCGAGGTAGTTTCGTCTTCGCTTCCCGAGTCCACTACAACCACCTGATCTGCAAAAGAGACGCTCCGCAGACAGTCGGGAAGCCTCTCTTCCTCATTTTTTGTAATGATGGCCACAGAAACCGGGTGTGGATAATCTTTTGAGTCATTCATGATGCCACTTTCGGTGAATTCCAAAATACAAGGTGAAAAGGTGGAAAAGGTCTATAACTATTGGTTTTAAACCCATTTTGCCATTTTATTTATGCAACTTAAGGGTTAATGTCAATCGACGTAGCATTTAAAAGCTTTAAAAAGTGGAAAAGATTAACCCATATTAACCCCAATCTATCTACTTTGTAAAGGGATTCCTTGGATTTATCCCTTTGGAAAGCTTTGATGATTGACCCCGCTAACCCTTTGTCATATACTTGCAACAACTGGCGTGTCCGTTTCCATCCCGCCGACACTAAAGGCGCGTCAGTGCAGTTGGATGTTTCCTGATCATCCCTGGGTCCCACTTTCTATCGGGTGATGCTATGCCAAAATACCGTCCCATCACAGAATTTTTTCACAACGGGTCCCCCCTCGTTGACATCCTCAATGAACATGAGAAGTGGGTCAAGCACCGGGAGGGGAAAAAAGCGGATCTCATTGGCGCTGAACTCGTCAACATCGACCTGAGCGACACCTATTTGAGAGGATGTGACCTGATCAAGGCCAACCTGCATGGCGCCAATCTCCAGAACGCCAACCTGGGACGGGCCAATCTTTTCGGTGCCACACTGAACGGGGCCAATCTAAGAGGAGTCAATCTGCGCAGGGCCAATCTGGAAAAGGCCAGAATGATGGAGACCGATCTTGATGGGGCCATTCTCAGTGAGGCCAATCTCAAATCCGCTGACCTGGCAGGTGCCAGGATGGACAGAGTGGAGGTCCTCAGGGCCAACCTGGAGGAAGCCAACCTGACCGGAGCCGTCATGCGGGATGCAGACCTCTACAAATCAGACCTTCAAGGGGCGAAACTGATAGGGGCCCATGTGGAGAGGACAAAAATGAAAAGGGCCAATCTCCAGGGCGCAGATCTGACCGAGGCTTACCTGAGAGAGGCGGAAATGCCATATGCCGAATTGAGTGAAACTGAAATGAAGAAAGCAAACCTCGAGAATTGCCATATGCATTCAGTCAATCTTCGAGACGCCAACCTCAACGAAACCAGTCTTATCGGCGCAGATCTGACCGGCTCCATTCTCAGCGGCGTTCTTTTGGACCAGACCAACATCTCGGAGTGGATTATCACCGGTGTTACCTGCACCCATATTTTCCGTGGTGAGAAGAGAAAAATCGTTAAATTCAGTCCGGAAGAATTCGAAAAAAAATACAGCCAGCCGAGAAACACCACGGAGATGATTCTTAATGTCCCTCTCACAGGGTCAGCTTATTATATTGGGAAGTTTATAACCCGTTCCATGAACAATATCATCAATTCTCATATCATTGATTTCAAGGGTGTGGAATTGCTCTCGGATACGGACACGAAGTATTTTTTCAATTTCATTGATGAAGCGTTCTTTGAAAAAAACAGAGAAACCTTTGAAATTAATCTGAGATATGCCCTGAATGGATACTTCAGACACAACCGCATCGCCAAGAACCAGAGCTACCTCGGCGGCGTCCTGGAGGATGCGACAAAGGGCGCCATGGGGAGGGCGGATAGGATAGACCCGGTGCCGGACGCACCCTGGGAAATCGATGCCAAGGTAAAGCCGGACAGCCTCATAGAGCACTACAACAAGTTGGAAAAAATCGGAAAATCCATTTACAACATCGTCGCATCGGTCTTCAGAAAAGACCCGGCAAAAACCCCTATAGAATAAGCTCGAACATCTGCTCGGTGACCACCATTCCCCACTGCTCTCCTTTGTTTTCCCGACACGCGACGAACCCGTTTTTTTCATAGAGATGGCGCGCTGCATCCAGTCCTGTAAAGGTCCAGAGATATACCCGCTTGAATCCTGAACTCCTGCAGAAATCCACTGCCTCTCCAAGCAACATATCTCCAATACCCTGACCCTGGTAAGCCGGATCCACGATGAACCATCTGAGGTGGGCACCTTCACTCCGGGCCTTTATCCCGTCTATGGCAATGGATCCTATGACCTGCTCTTCTGCTGCAGCCACCCAAAATCCATCCTGTTTTTCCTTGAATCGGGTCAGGAATTCGGACATTTCCGATGCCACTTTGGATTCAAAGAAAAGACCGAATCCCGCATGTTTGCTGTAGTACGCGGCATGGAGTTCGGTAATGCGACCAATGGCGCCAGGAATATAACCGGAAACCACCACTCGGGACATGTCACTGCACCTCTAGGTATGCCATTTGGGTTTTTTGAATTTGTGCACTTAAAAGGAAAGTTAGTGAAAAGGACGTATATGTAAGACCCGACCCGGGAAAGGCGCCACAATGTCCATGCACTGCCGCCATCTTTAACCTGGACGCGATTTTTGCCAATTCATACTCCTCTTTGGTTCTTTCAAAAAGAAACCCCATTTCTCATTGGAGAATGGGGTCCGGTTCAATCGATTTTATTTTAAAGGGGCGGGGACTTCATGGGTCCCTTGATTAGTGAATGGTTTTGTCCTCAACTTCCGGTTCATCGTCAATTGGATCATCGCTGAATTCAAGATCCAACCCAACCACATTTCCTTTTTTGT
This sequence comes from Deltaproteobacteria bacterium, assembly GCA_019307805.1. Taxonomy (GTDB): domain Bacteria; phylum Desulfobacterota; class DSM-4660; order Desulfatiglandales; family HGW-15; genus JAFDIX01. The sequence goes on from JAFDIX010000028.1 coordinate 4,916, forward strand.
CATGGTTCCACCTTAAAAGTCCGGCGTCTTCCAGCCTCTGAAGGATAAGCAAGTTAAGGTCCGTCAGTTTGTCCACCTCAATTTTCAGGTCCCTGTTCATCCGGCCGTAATAATATCTTGCAAGGAGGAAAGAAACGGCAGCACCCGCTGTCATTAAAATCATTAAATAGATGACTTTCATTATAGCCTGAAATTCTCCCCCACATATCCGATTACGGAACATTCACGCAATGGATTGTGTAAAACACGTCATCCTAAAAAGGAAACCCCCTGGAACCAAAAGCGCCAAGTAAAGGTAGGATGGCCCAGGGGGCTGCACCATGAAGAGAAGCAATATCTACGGTGCAGTAAAAAGTTTACAAGACCAGAACCATGTTGTCAAAGGAAAAGGCGCCGACAGGACAGGGAGGGCCGGTTCAAGGACGGTTTATCGCATCGATCAAGCCCTTGAGTCGACCGAAGTTATCCCGGGCAAAATCAATGACCAATCTTGGCAGATGATGAAGTTCCGGTTCATCCGCCTCCTCGGGAAGGGGTTCCGAAAGTCTTATGTCGCCTCCCGGGGTGAGAATATCCGGAAAGCGGGTTTGCAGCTCATCTACACGTTTTTGTTCCAGTGCAGTGGTCATGCGAATCACCAGTGCCCTGCCCACATATCGCAGACTGTGGTAGCGGCTGTAAAATCGGGATATCCTTTCAAGCGCATCTTCCACAGAATTTACCCGCTCGAAGAGATCCAAATCCGTCACATCGATATAGCCCCCCGAGAGAAGCTCCTTCTCCAGAAAACGATTCCACCTTTCCCAATAGCTCCCTCCTGGCTCGTCAATAAGAACCAGAGGCAAAGGATTTCGCTTCCCGGTCTGCACCAGTGTGAGGGTCTCCATGGCTTCATCAAGGGTGCCGAAACCTCCGGGGAATAGTGCAACCGCATCCGACTCCTTCAAAAAAGCCACTTTTCGGGTGAAGAAATATTTATAGTTGATGTTGCGGGGATTTCCTTCCAGTACCGGATTGGGTGACTGCTCAAAGGGAAGCCGGATGGTGACACCGAAGGAATGTTCAGGTCCCGCTCCTTCATTGACTGCCTGCATAATTCCAGGGCCGCCACCCGTAATAACCATGTACCCCTGGTTTGCCAGTTTTTCGCCGAAGAGGCGTGCCATTGCATAAATGGGCTCATCCGGTTTTGTCCTGGCCGAACCGAAGACGGTCACCTTCCTGACATCATGATAGGCACCGAAGACCTTAGCAGTATACCGCATCTCTTTTACGGTGGATGTCATGAGCTTCAGGTCTACCCGCTTGGGATTTTCCTGTCCTGCCTTTAAAGCAGCCAAGATCATTTCCCGGACCATTTCCTGGTGACGAATATCTCCTGCGAGCTGAATCAATTTCTCTATGGCATCATCTGCAGGCCCGTTTGTCCTGCTGAAATGGAGTTCCATGCCTTTTTCTCCTTCTTCAAATCCATTTTATCTCATTTTATCATATTTTTATTTGAAGTATATTGTTTTCTAGTTTCGTTTGGATGGTGTCTGCAGTAAAGAATCCGGACCCAGACAGACTGTGTCGCAATTGGCAAAACTGCGTTTATAGGAGTTTTCGTCATTCCGGGCTTGACCCGTGGTTCGACAGGCCGTTCGACAAGCTCACGATCCTTTGTAATGTCCAAAAACTGAAGGTCCTGAGCAAAGTCGAAGGACTCACCACCCTGAGTGAAGTCGAAGGGGAATCCAGTGCATTTTCGACGTTTTGCGTTTCTGGATGCCGGATCAAGTCCGGCATGACAAGTGCGAATTAAACGTTGTTTTGTATTATGACACAGTCTGAGAGGACCCGGCTTTGCTTCACCCCTAAAAGGGTGTGCCACTACCGCGTGATTATTGTCATCAAGCTGCCAGCGTTCAGCATTCAGCCCTCAGCTTTTAAGTATTTCATTCTCAAGCTTGCTTCAAACATTCGATGTTTTGTATTGTATCGCCATCCAGATTTTGTTTTTTATCTTTTTTCTGACCGCTGATCGCTGATTGCACTGTTATTCATCATTATTAATGGCATAGCCTGATATCTCTGACTCCCGCATAGCGGGACAGGCGTGGCGCATTGAAAATTCCGCCCTGTGCGGGAAAGGACCAAATTTTACAGGGCAAAATAAAAGCTATGCCTTTACTCTAGTCTTTTACTCAGGTATGAAGCTGTGGTAGGATGTGTTGATTTTCAACTGAACCCTGAATGCAGGCCTAACCATGAAAAATGAAAATACGGTCCGCGTGCTGTTCATATCGAGTCTGATGCTGTTTATCGCTTCTGCATTTTTGCCTGCCTACAAGTCAGACACCGGATGGGACAGCGCCCAGGTATGTGTTGAGTCTATTGGCTTTCTGGGCTCTATCAAATGGCCCTGGGGGTATTATCATTTTGCCTTCAACTTCTCCAACCTCTTTATGGTATCGGTTCCCATACTTTACCTCTTGAAAAAAAAATGGCGTGTTCCTCTTTTCTTGCCCTTCATCCAGCTATTGCTCATTCTCCATGTGCTTTCCTGGCTGGTCATCAATTTTGAGAGAATCGAAGATATTCGCATCGGCTATTATCTGTGGTTGTTATCCATGATCCTGGTTTTTATAGCAATGTGGATAAAAAGAAAATGGAAATGAACACGGTGTAAGCGGAGATTTTTGTGAAGCATTTGTCTGCAGGTAACAAGGTTGTAAAATTGCATATTTTTTTTATGAAGGAGGGGCATCATGAGCTTCAAGATTATCATTGAAAGGAAATTTAAAGAACCAGTGAGTCAGAGCGTATTGGAAATCATTGACGAGATCCGAATAAAAGCGCTTCGCGATCGCGGGTATATCGGTGGAGAGACATTGGTCAATGCTGATAACGGAAAAGAGGTGATTGTAGTGTCCTCCTGGTCCAGTGTAGATGACTGGAAGACATGGTACGAAAAAAAAGATTGGGAAGACTTGGAAAAACAACTGGGTTCCCAATTAGAAGAGCCTGCAAAAGTCAGGATTTTCACCCCGGGCGCCGATTATTCAAAAGCGTCAACGTAATACATGTCTTAGCACATCAATGGTTGTGTCGCATGGGTTGAAAGAGTCAGGGCACTGGTCTTCTTTAAATAATGGAGCCCCACGGGTAAAGCCGTGGTCCCTTTAAATTACCCGTCTTCGCCTTCGGCTACGACGCGGTTATCCGCCTCAGCCTCGGGGCGACATCGCAACCTAGCACAGCAATCGTTTGAGCATTCATCCACGGGCAAGTTCGTGGTCTTCTGCGAAGGCGGATAAAGTTGCGCCTTGCCAGGATTATTTTACCGGGATCAATATTGTTTTCAGGTATCCTGAAAAAGCCCTCCTTTTGCACCAAAAACTGTGCATACAAGCACATATTATTGTTCAATTCAGTGCTTTCTTGTCTGAGGACATCCTTCCGATAGACTCTATTCACTGTCTTCTCTCTTTCAAAACCCGCATGGAACTTGGGTCTCTGCACTTCTTTGACAATAACAACGCCGGTGAACTGCGTTTGGCACGCAATATGCGTTAGTTCATATACTCGGGCATGCCAATTGGATTTTGATATCCCAAAGGGATAGCGACATGAATAAGCTGGAAATTGTAATGCTTCGGGGTTCCTCCGGGGGTGCATATCCCTTCCACGCCCACCCGATACATACAAGACTGGAAAACACCGGTGCAGTCTATGCACTGACCAACCGCAAATCCGATGCCGGCGGCAGGGAATATCACTCAATCATTTGCATCGGCCAAACCGGTGCACTGGAAGAGACTTTATCAAGACATAGAAACACCCCTTGGCTGAGAGAACATGCCGGTAATTGTATCTGCATTTACTTTGAAAGAGATGAAGAACAACGCTCAAAAATGGAAGCAGATTTAAACCGGTACTACAGCCCCCGAGTGAATTTGTTAAAACCGATAGCGATTTCGCTTCCACAGAAATTCAATTTGCATCCATAGGGAGATGGTCTGTGCCGGAAGAAACTGTTGATTCTTCAAGTTATGCTGACGAAACAGGGAACTTTTTTCTGCTGAACAAAACGGAGAGAAAGCTCTTGAAGGAAATTTTGAATATCACCCTGAGCGCTGAGCAAGGGAAAAAGTATATTATAAAGAAGCTCGGCGAAGAATATTTAGAGGTAGGGGAGGATTTTCTCAAAAAGATAGGCGGATAAAATCCTTTCGGATTTTAAAAAATAAGGCTTCTGGCAGTTGATGGTGCCAAAAGCCTTTTTTGTGAGCTTCAAAAAAATGAAGACTGTCGAACTCAATTTTGGAAGACGCTCAACGATAAACCGCAGGTTGATGGTAGATGAATTCATTGAAAACGACAGGCGAAAAGACAGTGATCGCAGAGGCGGGTATGACCGCAGGAGCTTCACGTTTCGTACAGGGAAATGTAAAGAGAAGGAACGCAGGGTCTGGTTGATGGAGGTTCCTTGATATAAGGCCTCTGTGATTATTGATGCAGGTTGCCTCTTTGCCCGCGTTTATGACCAAAAATCCAGGAACCATGCACTAACTTTTGTACATTTTTTCGCTGTTAACCCAAATCCACCAGAATCCCATTCCTGGCAAAACCCTTTTCATTGCTGGTGCGCCTGGGGTGATTCGAACACCCGGCCTGCGGATTAGAAGTCCGCTGCTCTATCCAGCTGAGCTACAGGCGCATTCAACCGTTTATGTTCCCATTATGCTATGAAATTGTTTTCTAGGCAAGCGTGATGCAGGTCAATTCCAACTTCCATGCAAGGTGATGTCAACTGGAGCCATCACTTGCGCCGAAGGGAAGTTCATAGATTTCATCTCCTGGTTCCATCGCTTCGGAGACTCCATGGGAGTTCCCCACATCCCCTCTGTGATTCCCGCCGTTCAAGACCTGTCGCAAAAGAAAATTTGTGTTCTGTTCCAGTTGTTTCACTGTTTCAGCAAGGGCCTTGAGTTGGGCGAGAGTCTTTCCGGACTTCGCCTGTGAAGGGATTTCGATTCCCGAATGTGTAAGAATGTTGATTATCTTCTCAATATCCAAGGGATCGAAATGATCATTTTCCTTGTAAATCAAACGGACCCAGTCTTCCTTCACATCCTCAGAAATCCTGTCATATTGTTCGATGACTTCGGGCTCCCGGCCGAAACCAAGAGATTGCTTGAGTAAATCAATGGTCTGCCAGACCTCTTCTTGTTTTTCCGGGGGCATGGCGCTATCGGCAAAAAAGTCTTTCCACCTTTCCTCAATCTGTAAAGCCACCCAGTTTTTCCCCTTGTCGGGCGGCAGATGGAGTGTAAGAAAGCGTTTTTGTACCCCTATCAGGTCTTCGCTGAGGGCTCCATGCTCACCGTTCATACTCAAAAGCAGGCCATTCAGCCTTTCAATGGCCTCCACTTTGATGTTTCTTTCATTCCGCTGGTCCCGCAGCAACTGTTCCCACTGCTCCCGGAGGAAGCCTATCTCCTGTTTGATCAATGAGAAAACAAGGCCCGACTTCGTAATAGCGTTTCTCAGAGAATCTGCAAGAATATCGCAGGCATTCAGTCGGTCTTTGGCAAGCTGTTGGACCACGTTCAGAGAATCCTGGCGCAACTGGTAGGAGAGGAGCTGCGTGCCCAGGGAACGGGACAACTTTTTTATGACCTTTGCCTCCGGGCTGCCGATCTTGATGGTGTGCGGGTGGAAGTGGATTTTAATGACCGCCACCACGACATAATCACTCTTTTCCCAAATCATATTCCCATCAATATTCCTCGGATACTCGATGCAGGAATGCATGTTGAGACTGAGATCAGACCGCTTCACAAGGACCGGTTCCATGTGGTGATAATCCGGCTCCTCCCCATCTACGATACCCCTGGCATCACGCGGGTCATTTGGGGGGTCCTCACTGGTCCAGCTTTTCTGGGTCTCCACACACCAGGCCATGGCCTCAAGTGCCCGGCCCTGTTCATCCCTGTATGCGAGCCAGGGTTTCCCCGGACGATTGTAATCTGACTGCGACGGGAGTCCCCATGAGATCTCCATCCCATTCCGATCAATAATGCCCGAGGTAATTCGTTCGGCAATCAGTCCCGGGGGTTTTCCAATACGGTAAATGGTCCCCTTGTAGGCATCCGGAAGGCAGAGAAGTATGGTTTCGATCATTTCCCTGCAGGCCCGTTCCAGTACGGTCCTGCCAATTTCTAAAGACAATTACTGTTCCCCCACACCAGTTCTCTTTACACAAAATAGCCTACTTTAGGCTTTTTTTCGGCTTTGTCAACAGAAATCCACGCCCTCACCCGGACCACTGGTGAAACTGCGCACACCTCACGAATAATCCGCCTAAGGCCTTCTCTCAGGTTTGGCTGCGAGCGGGCGCGAAACACCTTTTCGAAACCAGTTGGTGCAGAACTATTCTGTGAGTCTTGCCCTCTGCACTTACATTAAAGCAGGGCCCTCTGGACCCGGATATTTACTGGTTGAAGAAAGCCCTCTTGACAATCCACCGACCCGGTGTCAAAATTAATTCATGTCCAACGAAAGCATCCAAATAGACCATATTCCGGATCTGCGGGATCCTTTTCTCATTGTCGGGTTTGACGGGTGGGGAAATGCCCTGGATATCTCAAGGGGCATGGTGGATTACCTTGTGAAGAAGCTCGATGCACAGCCCTTTGGAAAAATCAATCCGGATCTATTCTACCGCTTTGATGAAAACCGCCCTATAGTGGATATCAGGGAAGGGTTGCTCATGGGCGTCGAGCCGCCGGGAGGGACCCTTTATGCTGTCCACAACAAATCGGAAGGAAGGGACATTATTCTCCTGAAGGCCATTGAGCCGAATCTTCGCTGGTTTCATTTCATCGATGCCATCCTCAACCTCTGTCATGGGGCCGGGGTACGATCGATCATCAGCCTCGGTGGCATGTATGACAATGTGCTGCACACGGACACAGTCATTTCCGGGCTGGCCTCTAGTGAGGAACTCCGAAGCAGACTGATAGAAAAAAAGGTCGGTGTGATTGATTATAAAGGGCCCGGTGCCATCCATTCCACACTAATGCAGGAGGCGCGCAAAAGAGGATTTGAGTGCATCAGTCTCTGGTGCCATTGCCCCTACTATCTCCAGGGAACAACCCACTTCGGGCTTCTGTCACACCTGGGGTCATTTCTGGCCTCATGGGGAGGATTTGATCTGGATACGGAAGAATTGGAAACGACGTGGAAAGAGCTCAGCAAACAGATACAGGGTGTCATAGACGATAATCCTGAACTCCAGAACATGGTCAACGATCTTCGAAAGGCCAAGTTTAAGGGCTCCTGGGACAATGCCAGAAAGCACGACAAGGTGATCCATCTTGAGGATTTTTTGAAGTCCAGATAGGATAAACTCGTAAAAACTCAAAAATGGGACGGCTTCGTAAAAAGCTCCAAATGCAAGGCTTGCGAATCTTGAGGAATGAGGCGTACTTACAGTACACCGCAATGACGAAAGATGAAGCGTAACGCAGCAGTTGGACTTTTTACGAAGCCGTCACTCTGCGACCAGTGCCGAAATAATCTCCCCTGCCCCTCCCTGTAGGAAAATATCCGTCACATTATCGGTGAGGTGGGTCTCTTCCTTGTTGATTTCTATGATTTTTGCACCCTTGCTTTTTGCAATTTCCGGTATGGAGTTGGCAGGAGAGACAAGGGCGGAGGTCCCGGCAACAATCAATGCCTGGGCAGATGCGGCGAGTTGGTAGGACTCATTAAGGGCATTAACGGGAATAGCCTCCCCAAAAAAAACCACATCGGGTTTAAGCAATTTTTCACACTGGCATTTGGGAGGGATTTCATCTCGTTTTTCTTCAGCAGTGTACTTCTTTCCACACCAGATGCAGGAAAGGGTGCTGGAATTTCCGTGATATTCTATGACCTTTCTGGAGCCCCCTTCCTGATGAAGATTGTCCACATTCTGGGTGATAATGGTATGAAGGCATCCCATCTCTTCCAATTGGGCCATCCCAATGTGGGCCTTGTTGGGCTCAGCATCCTTTAAGAGTGCATCCATTTCCCTGAGCATATTCCATACCTTCTCAGGATTGTTCCGGAAGGCATCAATGGTCGCATACTCTGCGGGGTCAAATTTTGCCCACAGCCCGGTCGCACTTCTGAAATCAGGGATTCCGGACTCTACCGAGACTCCTGCCCCGGTGAGGGCAAGGGTCCGTTTTGAGTTGGATATGATTTTGGCAGCTTCCTGCACCAGTGTTTGCATCACGTGATCCCTCTGAAAAGGCCTCAGAATGGTCTCGGAAATTTCTATACCTCTTCGAGAATAAATTTCCCCTCGCTATTATTATAGCGTTTTATTTTGGCCTTCAGAATCTTTTGCTCGCCAAAGATGTTGACCAACCTGATCTCATCCCCATCTACATCCACCTGGTCAACATTATCCAACACCATCTCTTCTATCCCGTCTTTTAACAGGAATGCATTCGCCTCACACATTGCGCTTTTGGCCTCGTATGCCGCCATCTCTTTGATGGATTCGGCGCTGTCCGCCTTCCCTGCCTGCTCAAGTTCATCCGCAAAGTTCTCATATTCTTTCTGATGTTGGTCGCTGTGGGATATCCAATGCTCAATCCTTATTTTTGCTTTTTCTTGAAATTCCATTCATTCCTCCATCGCAATTTCGTTGCGAACCTATTATCACATGGTACATAGGATAACAAGGCAAACCGTCCCCCCTGATCCACCACCAAGGCATCATTCCAGGGCGCTCGTCCCGCCAGAGACGGGCAAGCGATCGCTCCTCCTTGCGCCGCACGCCCCATCCTGTCTCCTCCAATTCTCTGCATCGGTTTACTACAGTGAGTTGAAGTGAATCAAAATAAAAATTATTGACTGCAATGGGTTATGAGATTAGTATGAATCGCTATCTTCAAGAGGGGGGTGACATGGAGGACACTGGCATTCTGGAAGGGAAAAGGATCATCATTGTTGATGATGAACCGGATATACTTGAGACCCTTGAGGAACTTCTGGACGTATGCCTGATAGACACGGCACCCGATTTTGAAACAGCCCGGATTTTCATCAATAAAAACCCCTATGATGCCGCCATCCTGGATATCATGGGTGTCAGGGGCTACGAACTCCTGCGGATCACTTCTGAAAAAAACATCCCTACCCTGATGCTCACAGCCCATGCCCTGACGCCGGATAACCTTGTAAAATCCATCCGGGAAGGGGCACAATCCTATGTGCCCAAGGACAGGCTCGCCGACATTCCTATATTCATAAGGGATATCCTGGAGGCACGCCGGAAGGGGATCCAAAAACATGGTGGCTGGTTTACCAAGCTCAGACCCTTCTTTGACAAGATATTCGGTCCGGAATGGAGAGAAAAAGACAAAGATTTCTGGAAGGAATTCGACGAAACCTATGATACGCGGGTGAGCAAGGAAGAACTTGAGAAAATTCTGTAATCCCCTTGGCTGACCGCTGATTGCTGATTGCTGGAAGTGCTCATCCGTAAAAGGCTTTTTCCGGTTTAGCACTCCCTAATAGGGAATCTTCACTGAAAATAACGTCCCCTGTCCCAGATCACTTTCCAAATTCAAAGTTCCACCCATATCCTCGACCAGTATCATCACGCCCGCCAGTCCCAGGCCATGGCCTCTTACGCAGTGCTGTTCTTCCATATCCATTTGGAAATAGCACTCAAAGATTCTCTCGTGGTAATCTGCCGGGATGCCGTCACCGTCATCCGCAACCGAGATCTGCAGCGCATTATCATTTTCCTGCAACGTGAGTTCAATACGGTTTTTCCGGTATTTGAGGGCATTGTTCAAAAGGTTTCTCAGGACCTGTTTTATCTTGCTCTCGTCCAGGGAGATTTTTCGACACCAGAGCCCTTCGTCAATTTCAAGAAATATCCCCCGGCTTTCCAGGGCCTGCTTTGACGCAGTCAGGTTTGCACAGTCCTTGATGGATTCAGCAGCCTCCGAGTCTGTTAGATCAAAAATCTCTACAAGTGATTCTTCGATGAAGTCAGAAACCAAAAATTGGGTTTTATGTATGATCCCCTCGCTTGAACGTCCCAGCTCCAGGGCGTCGTTCACAAGTCTTTTGGTGTTTATGGTATTCCTGAGGATCCTGTTCATCACCTTGATCTGTTTGTCCGTGAGGGGCCCATATTTCTCCATCCTTTGAAGTAGAGAGGTTGCGCCGGCCTCAATGACTGCCAGGGGAACCTTGAGATCATGAACCAGTAAATCAAATTTTAATCTCTGTTTGCTCATATTGTCCTTCCATTCTTTTCAGTAAAAAAGAACACCCGCATATCCTACAAAACTGCTGTCGGGTCTCACATCATAGCTGGTGGCATAAACAAGTCTTTCACCCTGCCCCGCACCCAACCCCTTTGCAGCAACAATGGCCGCAGCCGCAGCCCCTGCACAGCAGGCATTCTGTTTATCCATGGCATCTTCGATAACACCCTGGGGGTCCATACTGACCATTAAATCGACGACAGCCTTGTCATTTTCGTTTTTGACCCAGTCCACTGCTTCCTGCCCCGCCCCTTTGGGGGCATACCCGTAATTGGACCCATAGTGGGTGAGGTCCGTGGAACCCAGAATAACGGCCCTCCGTCCCATCCCTTTACACAACTCGGCCACCCGTTCCCCTATCATGAGGGATTCGGCCCGCGGTGGGACACCTATGGGCGCCAGTTTGGCTTCCGGGAAAAAGTATTTCACAAAGGGCAGTTGTAGTTCAATGGTATTGTCCTGATCATACCGGGTGGCAGTTTCCAGGTTGAATGAAAACTCCGAATCCAGGGCCTCGCACAGTTCATTATCGATCTCCAGGTCCCCCAGAGGGGTGGACCACATGCCTTCCTTCATGATGTAGTTTCCACTCCCGGAATGGAGATGCCTGCCGAAGATGACGCAGGTATCCGGAGCAGGTTCTCTTTGAAGGCAACTTATGACGTTGCAGGCAATCCTCCCTGAAAAGACCCAACCCGCATGGGGGACAATCCCGCCGATCCCCCCGCCTTTGGAGGATGGACAGGGCATGCTTTCCTCGATAAAGGATTCAATGCTCCTTCGACAATCCGCCTCGTTCGCCGGGTACCAGCTTCCTGCTAAATCTGCCGGTCTGACTGCCATGGGCCACCTCCTTTTCATCTTCCTTAAGGATATTTATTTCCCCTCGCCCTTACAGCATGGTTAGTATACAGAAATTAAATAGATTAGAAAACCGGTAAACCTGTTTGGCAGAGAAAATTTATTTCGACTCATCAGAATGCTCCATTAGGCTACCAATGAACCAGTTAAATTAGGGGCTGATGGAAAATCTCCACCCTGATATTAAACTTTAAGAAAATGCTGTATATCCTTGTCAATAATAAAAAACCTGGCCCAAAGGGGATTTGTTTTGTTGGAAGTTCATTGATTTATTGAAATCCCAAATATCAAATTACAAATATCAAA
>JAFDIX010000334.1 GCA_019307805.1 Deltaproteobacteria bacterium
TAAATCTACATCAAAAACATCGACATTTTCGAAACGAAATGTGATACGCCAGTTTCCTGTCACCCTTATGCTGTATTTCCCCTTCATCTTCCCACTCAGGGGATGGAGCCTAAAGCCGGGAAGTCCGAGGGCTTCCAGGGAATTGGCAGCATCTAACACGTCTAATCGCCTTCGAAGCCGATCTGCCATATCGGGTCGTACACCTTTTTTGCTCCCTTTCAGAAATAATTCTCTAAGACCTTTCTGCTTCCAGCTCTTGATCATGAGAATTTGTAACCCAGAAAGTTACAATTGTCAATGCCGGTCTCTTCGCCGTGTTATACATTTTCCGGACAGGACCTGCTGCTCTGTTTTCCCCGATACATAGGGATTTCTCTCCGAGCCGGGGGCCTGGCCTTTGCACATCAGAACGAATGCCATCTGATCGATTGAGTTTCTTACTATTCTGCCGGCATCCCATTTCCCATTTATAAGGCACCTCTCAAATATATTAAAAAGGAAATATGTTTACATTTCATTAACAGGTCCTTGCCAGTATGGTTGGTATATTGATTGACGGTACCTTGCCGCCCATAAGGCCCTTCATCTGCCTCAGCAACCGCTGCTAAAGAGCCCGGCTGATTATGGCCTAAATTATGAAAATATCAGTTTTCAGAGCACTGACGGTATTCCATTGAAAGGTTGGTGGATCCCGGGGACAGAGGCAGCCATTCTTGTATGGCTTGACCCAGAGACTGAGTTTTTTATCTCTGAATCGAAATTCAAAATGAGTGACTAAAAGGCCTTTCAGTTTGAGAAGTCTTCGGATAAACTTGTTCACTGTCATAGATTCCTCCCTTTTTCTTGGCTTTCGGAAAAACCTGAAAATAGGTGAGGAATCTATGATATTCAACTACGGTTTCATGTTCCCTTGCATCCAAGATAAATCTCAGAAGACCCATCTGAGATTTCTCTTGGATGCAAGGGGGAATCAAAATTGATAATCCGATACTAAACCCATCAATTTACAAATAATTTCTTTTGAGAATCTCGGACAGACCCAAAAATAAGGCTTGCATTTTCAACCTGAAAGGATGAAATTGAGACGCAATTTTAGTCTGTCAGGTTGATTTTGCGATAGTCAAGTGGTGGGGAATGATGAAGAAATTCACCGAACGATTTTTTTGGCGCCCCCCTGCTGATAGCTTTTTTATTTTTGGCGGTCCAGGGGGGGCTCCGAGGTCGATTTCGTATTGTATGGAGAACATCACTTCCATGCGATGGAAGTTAAGAACGCAAAACGGATTCACCCCAAAAGCCTACGATCACTTAAGACGTTCTTGAGCGACTACCCGGAAGCCAGTGCGATGTTGTTATATCGAGGAACAGAGAAACTGATGGTTGATGGAATTCCCTGTTGGCCGATTGACGATTTTCTTCTTCAACTTAAGCCGAACCATTGACCGTAGATGAGATTCATACCCTTTGTACCTGGGTAGTTACTTTAAAATAAAACAAAAAAAGAGGATCAGTACAGACGGTTGACTTGTTTGGAATAGAGTTTTTCGCGGACGATTTCACTGGCTAAGTTGAACTCCCCGGCCAAGACTTGGGCCGCCAGATTGGCGCAGAATTCCCGGACATTGGTTAGGCCCATGATGCGCATGACCTCCCGGCCCGTGGGGGGCATCCCGCCTTCAATGGAAGACCATACTCCGGCCTCGACCGTGGGTAGCTCCACACCATAGACCAGATCGCCTTTGTCTACAAAGGCGTAAATGCGCTCCAGGCATGCGGTGAGCGGCATGCGAGGGTTAACCCTCGTGGCCTTGTACAATCCGGAAATGATCTCAGCTCCCATGCCCGTGTAGAAGAACCATCCCAACTTCTCCACGCCTCGGCGGTCCATCTCGATGAACGCCAGAAACCGGTCCACAGGTTTTCCTAAGAATTTCTCCATGTCTTTGACCGGGATCCGAACCTGGGCACTAACCCTCCGGCCGCGCCTGTTAGAAGGGCTGGGTTTGTAATCCCCGTCATAACCCTGGGGGATAACACTCAGGTTGAAGTCCACTCCCGCCTCTTTTAGGATTGAATCTGTCATCTGCCGGGCCTCGCCAACAGACCAACTGATTTCACCGTGGGCCCGGTATTCGGGCACGTCGGCATAAAAGCAAATGTAAAGGAAATAATCAGGGCCAAAGGAATCCATATCAAACTCAACCTGTACCACTTCAGCCCCCACCTTTGCCACACGTTCATTGACAAGCGCTTTGATCCGCTCCAGGTTGGCCTGTATGGTATCCCGGGCCTTCCGGCGCTCCTCTTGGTCTGCGAACACATAACCCATACAGCGTGCTGTTCCGGCCACAGGCTCTACCTGAACCTCGGCCCCGCCATAGCGATTAACCAAAAAGCAGCCCCTGGCAAGACCTATGGCCGACATGCCCGGACCCATGGCCGTCAGGTTGACGAAATCCCTGTCCACGTCTCCTTTGACGGTGATCCGGCCACAATATGAGATATAATCCTCTAACCCGACCACGTAGGAGGCTACCAAGGGGGCATAGCCGGCTAAAGGGCCGTTGTAAGGTTCAAGGGCCGACCTGCAAACAGTGCAGGACAGGTCCATTTCCTGTGCCTCGAGGTTATAAACGATGCCGTCTTTTGGGCACTGCCAGGGTTGAAGGTAGGGCTTTTCCATGACCTGGAGGTGAGAAAACTTCTCGCCCGTGCTCTCTTCTATATAGCCCCTGCGAGCCAGGGCGGCCGGGTAAAAATGATCCGGACTCTCCACACCCCTTTCCAAAAGCGCGGCCTCCGCCCGCCACGGGGGGAGATTTCCCCGCATCATGTCCTGGTGAAGATCTAAGATGAAATTCGATATGTCATTCATTAATAGCCTCCTCTACTGTCTCCCACAGCTTGCTCAGATTTTCCGAGATTTTGTTATGACCCAGGTTCTCGGCAAGGAGTTTCACGTTTTTCTTGACCACTGCCTTGCGGTGAGCCCCGTCGGTCAGGATCTTGTAGGCCCCTTCGATCAGTTCCGGTGTCATGGTGCCGTCAGGAGTGGATGGGATATCAAAACCGTAGATGGCGATGTCCGTGACATAGACCGGGTATTCACGCACCACGGGCGGCACGCCTAAGCTTATCAACTCCAAGAGGTTGTTGCCAAAGCCCTCCACATCACTGAAGTAGGTTCCGAGACCACCATAGTAGGCCACAATACCCGGGATCTCTGCAAAGCTGTAATACTTGACTCCGTCAACGACCGCCCGTTCTGATCGGATGCGGTCCTCGCCCCAGATAATCTCCACGTCAAGACCGGGTTTTCCTGAACGTCGCATGTTGAGGTGATTGGTAAGGTCCGTGACATCGTCGCTCAACTCGTCACCCGTGGAGCCTGAAATCAACAAGAAGATCTTCTTGTTTTGACCGTCCTTTTTATACCGGTCGGCCATGGCAAAACAGAAGTCAATGGCGTGATCAATGCGCTTTCGCGGCACTACCCGGGTGTGTTGGAGGAATATGAGACAGTCATCCAGTGATTTGCCTTCAGCACTTAGCCTGCCCTCTATACCCATGGCCTCTAAGAAATCAGCGTTGTACGGGTCTAATTTTGGGGCGAAATACTTTTGGTCCGGATCGGCAGGCCAGTTGTTGGGTACATCACACGTATTGGGGATAACAATGTGGGACCTTTCCAATCTATCCACCACGCCTGGATTCAGATTGGTCAATTGTTTAAAGTAGGTCCGGGCTATGTCCCATTGACCCCGATTGATAAAGACAATCCCTTCCACATGGGGGCCCGGTACACCCTCCATCAGGTAGCGGCGCATCAGGGGGTTGGGATTTAAAAAGCGATCACGTTCCAGGTGTGAATCGTGCCACCACATCAGATAGTGCGGAAGACGCCGGCCTGTCCTTTTTCGCTCTTAATACAGCCGGTTAAGGGCAAGGGCATACATCAGGTTTACCGGATGACCCGTATTGTGGGCAATGATCAGGTCCACCTGGGATTCGTCGAAAAAGCGTGCCATGGCCTTTTTCGCATCGGCCACACTCGCCTCTATCCGGGTTTCAAGGTCAGGGGGCGGCTCGGTTTCATAGTGGGTCAAGGCATATATCACAGAATCGTCTTTGTGCCAGAGGGAATCATCTATCCAGACATGATCGTACATATCTCCATCATACTTGCCGCAGGCAAAGGCGAAATTTCCGGGAGGTACGCGCAAATATGTCTTCAATGCCTCCACTATCTGGTTGATCACAATGGATACACCGTCATTAAAGCACAGCAGGGTATGAACGGTGCCGACCCGCGCCGAAGACAAATCCGGTTTTGTCATAATGTCCTCCTACAATTTGAATTGCCGACAGGCTGTCCCTTTGGACCCTACGTGATCCATTCCTGCATCAGTAGGATAGTTGATTTGACATCAAATTTCAATTTGAGCTAGATCTTCGGCCTCTATCCGGTCCCCTGCACCCGTGAACGGTTACTTTAAGCGGGGGTCAAATGATATGGGGTTCTAATATTAATGACGACATCTCACCTGCCCATCTATCCCCGGTCACTTTTGTTGACGAGGGCGCTGGATAGATTTTCCAGTTTTCAGGCAGGTCTTCCCGGGGCAATTTAAGAATCAGGTCCGTTGACGCTTCTACTTCGAAAAAAACATACGAGAGTCGAAGTATGCTCTCGTCCAGATGAACAAGCATTTCAAGCATGGCCATGGAAAGGGACTCGGCCGCGTAGACCAGGGGAATCTCAGCTGAATTCCAACGTCCGGGGTTCTGTTTGGCCCCGATCCCGCTGAACGCCATAGCAGGAGTGCTTCCATACTTTCTTTTGCAAAGACGATAGAGCCTTTTCAACTAAATACCCCATGTTCCAACCGGCCGATCAGGGTGATTACCTCATGAGCTCCCGGCTCAGTATCCGCATATTCAAGTGGCGTTTTCCCGCCAAGTGCCGGTACAGATTCAGTCAGCCAGCTTTTCGCCATGTCGATATTCCCCTCCATCAACTCTATGGCCCGATCCACAATCTTACCGATACGAAGCAGTCGTTCCGATTCATCACTTTGAAATTTAAGTTCTTTTTTACGTCGTGACAACGTTCGATGATTGATATTGATTATTTCGGCCAGTTTTTTCTGTGGGATACCTACAGCTTTCCGTAGTGCCTCAAATGAACTGTAAGGCAGGCCATTCTTGATTTCACTGATGATGGCATTAAGATCATCCGCCCTTACCCCCAAAGAAGCACTTCCATAGCCTATTACCTCATTATTCAGCATTATCGCACCTCCTGTTTGTCATATGTCAAAAATAACATTGCCATATGGCGATGTCAACCCTAAAGGAACCGGGGCAAGTCTACGTTTGACGTTTATGGAGCACTGATTTGATTCGTAGAGGGTGTCAGGTCTCAACATTCGCAACATCAACGATATTGACGGCAGGGAATTCAAATAGAAGATGTTTGGGTAGCCGGCCCGGTGAGTCAGATCGGACTATCCCGCTGCCGACTCAACTGTCCGGGCAAGGGCCTGAGCCTCAAGGTTGATACCCACCCTCAGCGCTTTGAGTCCTCTCACTCCCGGCAGGTCATCCAGATCAAGGAACTCCAGGTCATTCAACAGGTTTCCCCGGGCCTTCATGAAGTCGATATGGCGCTGGATTTCGCGACCCTCATCGGCGCGGGAGTACACGATGGCCACCCGGCCGGGCTGTGTCAACCTCTCCCTCGTCCCTTTGACAACGGCTTTGTCAATCCGGGATTTGATGATCTCGTGGCGGACATCATAGGCCCCGTCAACGTCGAAGCGTTTTTCATCGTAGCGGAAACGTATGGAGAGAGGCGTATGGTTCACCAGTATCAGGTGACAGGTCTCCAGAGGGACCTTTAGCTCCGGCTTG
>JAFDIX010000335.1 GCA_019307805.1 Deltaproteobacteria bacterium
ACACCCTTTTCTTGACATGAAATGTCATTTCTCTCTATATTTTTCAAACACGCAACAAACCTGAATAGGGGATAAAAATGAAATTAGAAACCGTGGTCATGGATGTGGTTGATGATGGAAGCATCGCTGTGGTGACGCTCAACCGACCGGATGCACTCAATGCCTTGAATCTGCAGGAGGCAGAAGATCTGGGAAGGGAAAAAAAGATGCTGGGTGCAAGCTATTGTGAGACCCTGGATCAGCACCTGGATCGGGAACTGGACTATGTCAGGGAATCCGGCGGAAGTGCTGATTTTAAAGAGGGATGCCAGGCCTTTTTTGAGAAGAGAGCCCCTCAATTTCAGGGAAAATAGACAGATTCCGCCTATATATTATTCTTTTACCTGTAAAGCTTTCACTTTGGGTCAGGTCAGAAATATATGGCTCTACTTTGAAGTTTTGTGTCTAAAAACCCAAATTCCAAGAACCAAATAACAAATAAATCACAAATTACAAACCGGTTCAAATCAATTATCTTTTGTTTGGGAGTTTGAATTTTGGGATTTGCTATTTGAAATTTCAATAAGCCAATGAACTTTCAACAAAGCAAATCCCTTCTGGGAATAACTAAAGCCTAGTCCTCCCTCCGGGCCGTAGGCCCTATGGGCCGGAGGCTGGGCCCGGATTCCTTACATTTCCAAATTCTCTGCCCTGTATGCACTAAGGAAATTCATGCAGAAATTGTCCCTGCCGGCAAGGGTTTCCGCGGTAATGATGTTGGTCATCATGCGCCTGTCCAGGGGATCCATGATGGCGCCATCCAGGCCCTTGGCTATGGCCATGACCACGAAGTTCCGGTTGAGGAACTTGCGCTCGGGCAGGCCGAATGAGATGTTGGAGAGACCGCAGATGGTGTGAATCCCCTCGAACCGGGTCATGATCTGCTCAATGGCGGTGAGGAATTCACGGCCAAAATTAACGTCCGTGGCGACAGGCTGAACCAGAGGGTCAACATAGATATTTTCCAGCTTGATATTGTTCTTGACCAGGGCATTGGCGAGTTCTTCCGCCACATTGATGCGGTCTTCAGCGGTCTTAGGCATGCCTGCGTCGCTGGTACAGAGGGCAACGATTTTGAGGTCGGTCCCGGCGATGACAGGGATGAGGCTATCATAACGCTCCTTTTCGAGGGAGATGGAGTTCATCATGGCCGTGCCCTTGTGAACCGACAGTCCTGCCTCCACCACCCTGGGGTCCGGGCTGTCTATGCAGCAGGGGACCTGCACTACTTCCTGCACCTTTTCTACCAGCCACTTCATGTATTCGGGTTCTTTGTCGCGGAATGTCCCGGCATTGACATCAATGTAGTCGGCCCCGGCATCTTCCTGGTCTTTGGCGACCTTCTGGATGGCCTCTGCGTCCTTGGCTTCAATGGCCGCGGCAATGGATTTTCTGGTTGAATTGATCAGTTCTCCAACTATGAGCATGACTCGTCCCTCTCTTTCCTGCAAAGTGTGGTAGGGATAGTAGCATAGGGTGGGATGGACTGTCCATGGGGACCTGCACCCTTATTTTTATTAAAACCTGGTCCTTTGGGCAGGTCAGAGATAGATGGCTCGGTCTTGGAGTTTTGTGTCTAAAATCACAAATTCCAAGCACCAAATGACAAATAAATCACAAATTTCAAACCGAATCAAAGCGATTGCTTTTTTGTTTAGGATTTTGAATTTTGGTCACGCGCAGCGCAGGCGCTTGCGCCGCGTGTTGATATTTGTTTGTTTTTTGGGATTTGCTATTTGAACTTTCACAAAGCAAATCCCCTCTGGGCCATGATTCTGTAGTTATTTGGGTGTTTTTTCTGAATGGAAGGCTTCACGCAATTCCCCGGCAACCAGATCATGGGTATCCCCTGCCTTGCCAACCACTCCGGCCATGTTGAAAAAGGCATGAATCATGCCGTCGATGCACAGATATTTGGTGGGTATTCCCGCTTCCTGGAGTCTCTTTGCATATTCCGAACCCTCATCTTTGAGGATGTCGATTTCCGCTGCGAGGATGAGTGCGGGGGGCAAACCCTTCAAGTCACTGGCAAGCAGGGGTGAGGCGTGGGGGTGCAATGTGTCCTCTTCCTGGCCGATGTAATGGGAACGAAAGTAGGCCATACTCTCGGTCGTGAGGATGTACCCCTCACCATGGTCCCGGTAGGATTTTCTGTCCGCTGATGAGAGGTCGGTGACAGGATATATGAGCACCTGGTACACAAGGGCCGGACCACCTCTCTCCCTGGCCATGAGGCATACCACGGTGGCCAGATTGCCGCCTGCACTGTCGCCGCCGACTGCAATCCTCGCGGGATCCACACCAATCTGGGGGCCGTTTTCCGTCACCCATCGGGTGGCGGCATAGGCATCTTCGGCGGCCGTGGGAAACTTGTGCTCCGGCGAGAGGCGGTAATCCACAGAGACGACAGTGCAGATTGTCTTCTTTGCCAGGTCTTTGCAGACATTGTCGTGGGTATCGAGATTTCCGATGACCCACCCTCCACCATGAAAATAGACCAGGGCCGGAAAGGGACCATCACCCTTGGGTCGATAGATCCGGATGGGGATATCTCCTGCCGGACCTGGGATGTCCCTGTTGCTGACCCCAGGAAAGTCTATGGACGGTCCGCCCCACTCAATCGTGACGGGGTTCCTCAGTTCCCTGGCCTCAACCGGGGACAGGGTGTGGGTCGGGGGTGCTCCGGCTTCCTGCATTTTTCGCAACAGATTTTCTATCTGGGGATCGCATTTACCGGTAGACATGGAATGGTCCTCTCCTAAGCCATTTTTAATCCACAAACTCGCGGGCGAGCAGAACAGCACCGGGTGCATCCTCGCCGTATCCGTCTGCACCAATTTTATTCGCATAGTTCCGGGTCACCGGCGCTCCGCCTACCATGATTTTGACATCAAGCCCTTCCTTTTTCAGGGTGGCTACAGTGCCTTCCATGGCCGGCATGGTGGTGGTGAGCAGGGCGGAGAGGGCAATCACCTGGGCGCCATGTTCCTTGGCGGCAGCAACAAATTTCCGGGGCTCCACATCCACCCCGAGATCAATGACTTCAAAGCCTCCGCCTTCAAGCATCATCATGACAAGGTTTTTTCCGATGTCGTGGAGATCCCCCTGCACCGTGCCCATGACAATGATTCCCTTGGCCCGGATATCCGTCTCCAGGAGGCGGGGTTTGATCACATCCAGCCCGGCCTGCATGACCTTGGCCGCCATGAGCATCTCCGGGACAAAAAGCTCACCCTCACTGAAACGGCTTCCCACATCGTCCATGGCGGCAATGAGCCCTTCATTGAGTATGGCAGAGACATCGGTCCCTTTGTCCAGTTCCTGCCGGACAATCTCCGCAACGCTCGCCAAGTTATAACCCGTTATTGCCTCATAAACCTCCAGAACCGCCATCGCATTCTCCTTTACCTGATAAGGGTCAATTTTATCAAATAACCTATACTATATAATTTTTCAATAAAAAATAGGGGACGCTCTTAAAATATTCAATTGATTCTGAAATGAAAAATTGTTATAGAAAAGAGCATGCCAAGACAAGCTCGATTAGATGCTCCAGGTGTTTTGCATCATATTATGATTCGGGGAATAGAAGGTCGAAAGATATTTCGTATAAATGAGGATCGAAATGACTTTATAGAACGTCTTGAAAGACTCCTGCCAAAGACTCAGACAGCCTGTTATGCATGGGCATTCCTTCCTAATCATGCGCATTTTCTTTTTCGGACCGGCAAGAGTCCTATCGCAACATTGATGCGGAGGCTGCTTACCGGATATGTCGTCTGCTTTAATAAAAGGCACAACCGCACGGGCCAGCTATTTCAAAATCGCTATAAATCTATCGTTTGCCAGGAGGATGTCTACCTAAGAGAATTGGTGCGTTATATCCATTTGAACCCAATAAGATCAGGAGTCGTACAAGACCTCATTCAATTAAGTTCCTATCCCTACAGCGGGCATCCTGCTTTGGCTGGCAAAAACAGGCGGGATTGGCAAGATACTGATTATGTTCTCCGCTATTTTGGGAAAACGGTTCGACATGCAAGAAAAGAGTATCTCTCTTTTATGGAAGCGGGAATTGGGCAAGGTCGAAGGGATGATTTGATGGGTGGAGGTCTTGTCAGAAGTCTTGGGGGTTGGGCAGAGGTCAAGGCGGCACGCATCAAAGCCCAGGACCATATGATGAGCGATGAAAGGATATTAGGAGAAGGTGACTTTGTGGACTCTATCCTTTCACTAGCTCACGAAGAGTATGATGAACAATACAAGCTTAAACGTCGGGGGTATGATTTTGATCTCGTAGTTAAGGAGGTCGCTGCGATCGTGGAAATGCAGCCTGATGAGATTCTTTCAAAGGGAAAACAGCCAAGAAAAGTAGAAGCGAGAAGCCTGCTGTGTTATTGGGCAGTAAATAAATTGGGTATGTCGCTCACCGATGTAGCCAGACGTCAGGGGATGACTCCAGCGGGGGTCGGTTATGCCTATTGCGATAGAGAATAATTACAGTTTGATGGTTTAATAATTTTAAAAATTTAAGAGCGTCCCCCAAATTATGAGTTGGTATTTTTTCAGTATCGCAGCTCTTTTCTTGATGGGTACCCAGCGGTTCCTGTACAAGGTCTCCGCGGAGAGGGGTTGTAATACGGCCTGGACCACCTTCTCC
>JAFDIX010000336.1 GCA_019307805.1 Deltaproteobacteria bacterium
GTATGAACAATCCCCTCAACTTATCCCAGAAATCTCCTCCAAGCACAAAAAAACTTGAAACAAAGAGTCCATCGCCGATGAGATTCGCAGCCAAACGGTAGTTTTCATATCCCGGAATCCTCTCTAACCCATAAGGTCCGAGCCAGCCGAAAAGAATCGGCAGCAAGAACATAACAAGCCCGATCCGGTAGCGCGCCGGGCTCACCTCGTCAGAGGGTGCCATCTTCTTGAAAAAACCCCAGAATTTTCCTTTGATATGGTTGAAACCCGCCTTTCCCATGATGGCCGCCGCCGCTACCCACAGGAGCTCGGGTATGCCTAACATCAGGAGTCCTGAAAGTGCCGTCTTCCACCCGGTCGGCAGGGCCGTGGCCGTAACCAAGGGAATGAACAAGGGGCTCAAAAGCCCCAGAACAAACAACATGATACCGCCATAAAAACGCCATCCCGGTCTGATTTGGTCATTCATTCTCACCTTTTTGCCTCCCTCGTCGCCGACACACACATCCAGGTGCTTAGGGCATCGCCGCACACACACCGAGCCCGGCCACCGCGTTGGGCCGGGTAGCCAGGCCCGGAAGGTTGGTGTTGTTTGCGGAAAACGTTTCAGGTCTGCGCTTTATCAATTGGCAGGCTTGGCCTGAATTCGTTCCATGATCTCGCTGAGATTCCATTTCTCCGGCTTCTGCCGCGGTGGGAACTTCTCGAAGGTCTTGAAGAACTCCGTGGCAACCGCGGCGCCCGGCCACATATTGCCAACATGTTCTATCCACCAGCGGTCATAGTTGTTTGAATCGGTGTCGGCACGTTCGAAAGGGTCGCGCCGCAGGTTGAAAACCTTTGGCGCCCGCAGCGTAACGAGCGGGTCACGCCAGATGTCCATGCGTTTGGTGCGCTGTTCCATGTAGACGAGCTTCCAATCGTCGTATCGGATACCGCAGATTTCACCAGCATCGGTAGGATAGACAAACAGCCGACGCGGGCTTTCTTTTTGCTTGCCCGTGATGAGTGGAAGAAGGTTGTACCCGTCGATGCGAACGTGGAATTTTTTACCCCCGAACTCGTCACCCTTGAGGAGTTTCTCTTTGATGTCGGGTGCACCGGCGGCGGCCAACAGCGTCGGAAACCAGTCCTGATGAGCGGCGATACCGATGGAAACCGCACCGGACGGGATCTGACCGGGCCACCGTACCGCGGCGGGTACCCTGTACGCACCCTCCCAGTTGCTGTTTTTCTCGCCGCGGAAAGGTGTAATGGCTCCGTCGGGCCATTCGTTATAGTGCGGTCCGTTATCCGTGGTATAGATGACAATTGTGTTTTTATCGATGCCTAAGTCGTTTAACTGTTTCAAGAGTGCACCGACCTGGTTGTCGTGCTCCACCATGCCATCGGAATAGAAGTTGCCATTGGGACCGGAGATGCCTTTGTGCTCGGGACGGATATGGGTATAGAAGTGCATCCGCGATGGGTTGAACCAGACGAAAAATGGCTTTTCAGCTTTATGGGCCCGGTTGATGAAGTCCTGCGCCGCGGTTAGGAACTCGTCGTCCACCGTCTCCATGCGCTTTTTGGTCAGCGGACCGGTATCTTCAATTTTCTGTTTGCCCACGCGCCCCCAGCGAGGCTGCTCGGTGGGGTCGTCTTTGGTTGTGGCCCAGCTGTGAAGCACACCGCGCGGGCCGAACTTCTCCTTGAATCCTTCGTACTTCGGGTAATCCGGGTGTTCGGGCTCTTCCTCCGAGTTCAAATGGTAGAGATTACCAAAGAACTCGTCGAACCCGTGGACGGTTGGCAGGAACTCGTTGCGGTCGCCCAGATGGTTATTGCCGAATTGCTCTGTTGCGTAGCGCAGCTGTTTAAGCATTTCAGCGATGGTCGGATCTTATTTCTGAATCCCCACCCGTGCCCCCGGCATGCCCACTTTCGTCAACCCGGTTCGGATCGGATTTTGCCCGGTGATGAAGGCCGCCCGCCCGGCAGTACAACTTTGCTGACCGTAGTAGTCGGTGAAGCTCATTCCCCCGTTGGCAATACGGTCGATGTTGGGCGTCCGGTACTCCATCATCCCTCGGTTGTTGTAGCTCAGGTTCCAATAGCCTATATCATCGCCCATGATGACAAGGATATTGGGTTTTTCGGCGGCAAAGATCCCGGGACCTGCTATACACAGGGCCAACAGGGTCAGTGCAAAGGTAAAGACTTGTTTCTTCATTTTTTGATTCCTCCTGTTTAAATGTTTGTTTTTAAAGAAAAATATCGATTTCCATTATCTTGGGAACAAAAACTGGAGCGTCCAGCTCATGGACCAGTCAGGGGCGCCATCCGGTTTTACAGCGTTGTAATAGGCTTCAAGCTTTGTATTCATTTTCTGACTGGCGATCTCAAACATCTTACCCACTCCACCGCCCAGCGGTATGGTCCAGCGACTACTGGAATCCGCCTGCCAGTTCGCGGTAAGGATCATATCGGAGACCAAATACCAGCCCTTGGCAAGATTGTAATTTACGAAAGGTTCGAGGAGCAGTTGATTGACGTTTGCACGGTCGGAATCACCCGCGAAAGACCAGAGCTGCCGGCCGAGCAGGCCTATTGTCCATGGCTTGGGTTGGACAAGGACTACGGCAGTGGGTCCGGCACTCCATTTGCCGCTGCCCAACTGGTCATCTGTGGCTGTATTCATCATGATTGATGGTCCGATACCCCATATGACCTTGCCGGGTTCGGCCGGAGAAACAAAGACAGAGTAGTTGATGTCGCCCAGCCCCGTGGCACCATCGCCCGGAACAGGGTTGGGAATCTCAGGCGTCCCCGTGACAAGACCGGGCGTGTCAATAAGTGGCATAATTACACGATTGATCAAATTCCAGTCGCCAACAGTTACCGGAATCACCGGCTGGATGTTCAAAAAGGTGGCTTCGCCGTTGTCCGCGCCATAATCGAAGGTAAACTTGAATGGGAGGCTGTACATGGCCCCCACAGGGTTCTGCGTCTTTGCGGCCAGATCCCCACCGCCGCCCTCTTTCTTCTCTTTTTTCTCTTGGGCCAGTACTTGACCAGCGCATAGGACTGCCAAAAACGTAAATATCACAATGCAAGAAGCCCTAAAGGTTTTGGTGGCTATCGAAGTCCTCGTCATTTTATGATCTCTCCTCTTCAACAAAATGGGCCAATTTCATAATGCGTGGCGTTTCTACCTCGCCAAGGACCTCTAAGGCGCCTAACAGCATGCGGAAGCTGTCCTGCTTCATGTACGCTTGCAGGGATTCAGACCCGGCCCACTCTTCCATCCACAGAAAACGGTTCGGTTTTTCTGTTTCCTCAAACAGTGTCTGGTAAATACATTCGATTTGGGATTCGCTGTTGCACCCGAGGAGCTCAAAGGTCTGCATAAATTCGTGCCGTTTGCTCGGCATTACATGCACATAAATCATCAATCCCACCATAGAAAAGGCTCCTTTCTGTTTTTATGAAAAGCAATTCCTGTGCCGTACAGATCATGAGGATGTGGAAATAGAAATAATCTTATGTTTTATCAGTATGTTGGGGCTGGTTTTTGAGGATTACCGCGAGGTGATTGGGCTTTGGGATTCGAAAGGAAATGCCACGAAATCACGTGGACCCACGAAATGACGTGGGGTATTCTGAAATGGCAAAACGAATAGCCATGATAATTTTTTCATATCTTGTTGATCTATAGGAACCTCGTTTCACAATCATGTCTATCCTGTTATCCTGTCAGATGTTTTATTTATCGGTGATCGATTGCAGCTCCATCAAATCATGGCCAGTTGGGACCGCTTGCCATGTTTGAGAAACGGTCTTACAAATGTGGGGTTGAGAGTCAAAGACGAGAAGGGAGGTGTCGCGGTTGAGAGAAGACATCATCCTTTTTTTATACGTTGAATCCCCAGGCGCTGCATGCGGGATCGAAGGGTGCTGGGCTTAAGCTTCAGGATCTCAGAGGCCCTCCCGGGTCCTTCTATTTGCCATTGGACCGACTCCAAAACCCTGAGAATGTGCTGGCGGGTCATTTCATCCAGATTTTCCAGTTTCACGGCCTGCGCGTGTTCTTCGGGTATTTTTGTCCCTGAGCGCTTGAAGTCATCTGGAAGTCGCAGCACCTGATCGGGCGTGGTGATGATAGTGCGCTCCAAGACATTACGGAGTTCGCGAACGTTTCCTGGCCAGTCATATTTCAGGAGAGCTTCCAATACACTGGGAGGGATCTGGTTCACATGCTTGCCCAGGTCAGATGAGATACGAGGCACAAAAAATTCCACAAGAAGGGGGATATCACCGCGACGATTCCTCAGGGGGGGGACCGTGATGGGGTAGACGTTAAGACGGTAGTAGAGGTCGGCGCGGAACCGGCCTGCAGCGACATCTTTCTCCAAATCGCGGTTGGTGGCGGCAATGATCCGGACATCCACTGTGATGGTCCGGGAACTGCCCACCCGTTCAAACTGCCCCTCCTGGACTACGCGCAGCAGCTTCGCCTGGGTCCCAGCGGGGCAATTCACTGATCTCATCTAAAAAAAGCGTCCCTTTGTCAGCCACTTCAAAGCGGCCTTTGCGCATTTGGGTCGCCCCGGTGAATGCGCCTTTTTCATGCCCGAAGAGTTCACTTTCCACCAGATTTGCCGGCAGGGCCGCGCAATTGACCTTAACAAAGGGCTTACCCGAACGTAGGCTTGTTTGATGGATGGCGCGGGAGACCAGTTCTTTGCCTGTCCCTGTCTCACCCTGAACCAGCACAATGGCATCGGTTTCCGCCACCTGTTTGATGCGGCCCAGGACATAGAGGAGCGCATTGCTTTTTCCAATAATCTCTGAAAAGCCTAAGTCTTCCTCTATTTCGCTCTTGAGATAGATGTTTTCCTCTTCGAGCCGGACCTTGAGCGTTTCCAGTTCTCTCATGGCCTGGTCACGGGCCTCTTCGGTCCGTTTCTGATCAGAGATATCCGTACTGCTCTCAAGCACATTAGTAACCTGGCCCTTGTGATCCTTAATGGGAACGGAAGCAATATGATACCAGCGGTTGTTGGTGGAATTGAGCCGTTCCGTTTCGTGTATCTCTCCGTCTGCGATGGCCTGGAGCCCCCCGCACCCTTCGCAAGGCTCTTTCAGCTTTTCTGCAAAGGCGTAGCATTTCTTCCCCACCGGGTCATCCCAGGGAAAGGCCTTACGTGTTCCTTCATTTACCCAGACGACGTTGAGTTCAGCGTCCATGAGGGCAAGGCCGGTGTTCAGGGCCGAAAGGATGATATCCATTCGTTCTCTTTCGACGGCCACTTTTCGGGTCAGTGCGGATGCACGCACCACCTCATCTGTGAGTTGGCCGCCCATGACCAGAACAAGGGCCAGGAAGGTAATGCCGATAAGACTGGGTGGATTTACGATTCCCAGGTCCATAAGGATGCCATCCACATATCCCACGCCGAGAATGAGGAACAGACTGATCCCTAAGCCCAGGGCGCGCCTCTGGTGGCCCTCCCGATAGAGGCGGTAACAGCTTTCACCCGCGAAGAATAGGAGGAAAACGAAGGCGGCATCCGGCAGAAACCGCCAAATACTCAGGCTCCCATTTGCGGAAACGATTTTTTCGCCCCAGGCCAAAGTAACGGGATGGAGATGGGAGATCTGGGAAAACAGGATGCCAAAAGGGAGAAAGAGATTCAAAAAGAGAGCCAGCGCATAAGCGGCGGTCAGCACCCAAACCAGCGACCGACGGGCCGTTTGAGTGTAGGCATCGATGAACCAGATGAGCGCAACCCATAAGATGCCTTCAAAACTGATGCGAAATTTTAGTGCTGAGATGAATGACGGCACAGTTTCGGCGGTTATCATCCAGGGGTCGGTCAACACACTCAGCCCTGCGCTGATGGCCATCAGCGCGAAAAAGAGGTGGGGCTTCAGATCCCTGCGGCGGACGAAGACAGATAGATGGAGGAGTCCAACGGCTATGCAAATGGATCCAACGGCGATATCTGCAATCAGTAGAGGGCTCATGGAGGTTTTTATACAGCAAACTCGGGCAAAACGGAAGCGCTAAGGGCTGAAAGCTCAAAGAAACGGGTACAACGCAACATATTCCACAGGCTTATTGCACAAAACTCATTATTCGGCCTTTTTTCTCAAAAAAATTACTTCAAAAGTCCGTTCGATTGCGGCTTGATAATAGAACCCAGCCAGGGCTTTCCGAGTATTTTCTGGAAAATGAGCTCTTTAAGCATCTGGTCTTTTCATAAGAAAAACCCTAACAGTTTGGCATAGATTGACAGGTGTAAACAGGATGAACATGGTGATTTTTCTTGTCTTGAGGAAATTTAAACAGACAGGAGGATTGAATCCGACCATTTTCAAAACTTGGACAGTGCAGATCTTTGGCTCCCGGCTCCCTTCCATCCCTTGGGCTTACGGCTGAGGTTTTGGTTAGCGAAAACCTTGACATGAGGTGGGATTTGTATTATATATTACCCCTAACTCAAATCAAGGGGTGTTTTATGACCAAAAAATCACGATCCCTGTCAAGCCTGCCCCCGAGTGTGACTGGTGCCGTTTTACACTTGGGAGAACACATCCGAATCGCCAGGAAGCGACGCGAATTGACCCTTGATGCAATGGCATCTCGAATGTTCGTGACGCGAAAGACCTTGTCACGCCTGGAAAACGGTGATCCAGGGATTTCCCTTGGGGTGCTGGCGTCCGCTCTTTGGGTATTGGGGTTTGAAAAAGACCTCCTTGAAATAGCCCACCCGGAAAAGGACAAGGTGGGGATATACCGCGATCGCCAAAGGCTTCCCAAGCGGGTTCGGCCTTCCAGAACCAAACATGACCTGGATTTTTGATTATGGCGGAAAAGAAAATCACGGTTTTCATATACCTTCCCAACGAAACTGTTGCCGTTCCCGCAGGGATCTTCACCCATGAAAGCGACCCGGGGGTTGGAGCCTTCGCCTATGGCCGAAAATATATGGAGCGAAAAAACGCCCTTCCGGTGGACCCGGTGTCCTTGCCACTCGGTCCCGCGACGCAGGAAGTTACGAGCAACGCGGGATTGTATGGCACGTTCCGGGACGCGGCCCCTGACTATTGGGGCCGGCTTGTCATTGCAACAGAGCTAAAAGTACCGCCCGAGGCCCTTTCCGAAATGGACTTTTTGATGGATGGCAACGCTACCCGGGTGGGAAACCTCGATTTTCGATGGACCCCGGATGACCCGGAACCGCTCCTGGAGCCACCCCATTTTAGCCAGAT
>JAFDIX010001003.1 GCA_019307805.1 Deltaproteobacteria bacterium
AAGACAGTGAAATCGAAGTGGTGGAAGTGATAGAGGTGGTGGAACCCGGAGAATCAGGAGGGTCAGGTTCCGGACTCTTTTTGGGAATTCATAAGCACCGCTGGATGACCATCACCGGCCCCATCATCTGGCTGGCCATGGCCCTGGCGATCCTTACACGCTATATCCGGATCAAGGGAAAGGCGCGGCAGTTGTTTAAGGCCCACAAGCTATGCGGGTACACGGCCTTTTGCGTAGGAACCTGCCACGGCCTCTTCGGCCTGTTCCTGTAAAATCCCCCTCGATCCCCCTTTAGAAAAGGGGGAAAATGGCTTGTTATTCTGTGACAAAAGGCAATGCCGGTGGATGCCTAACCGTGGTTGATTGATTCCCCTTGGATCTATGCACTAGTGCAATTTAAGAATGTTCCCCTTTTTGCCTTTCTTCCGGAAAGGCAAAAAATAAACATCCTGTTCATCCTGTAAATCCTGTCTGATATAAGAATGCAAGAAAACTTCTCGTCTAATTCAAAGAGAGGACAATCCTCTGACCATCCAGCTTTGCGTCATAGGTCTTTAACGATCTTGAAGCCGGTCCCCTTACCACCCCGCCCTCAAGATTAAAGGCGGACTGATGGCAGGGGCATTCAATTCTGCCCGCGTCTTTATTAAAAACCACAGTGCACCCCTTGTGGGTGCATATGGGATCAAAGGCACGAATCGTCTCTTCCGTGTCTCTAATGAAGAGCACCTGCTGTCCCTTTACCTTAAGGATCATCGAACCTCCTGCCTTTTCAAGCTTCTTCGCCTTTGCAATGGGAATGGCCAGGGATTTGGCTCGGGCCAGACGCGTCGGCAGGGTCATGAAGATCCCGAAAAGCGCCCCGACACACCGGATAAAACTCCTGCGATCGACCATCATAATACTCTTCTCACTTCAACCCTGCCTTTCGCAAGAGATTCAGGTAACTCTTTTTATACTCCGCATCCCTGTAGGGTAACCCTTTTGAGAAAGATTCGAGTGAAAAATTAGGTCTTATTTTCAGGATTTCCGCCACCTCGACTTTTGCCTCTCCCTTCCTATTCAATGCAGCATAACATGGGACCGATATGATCGGGTGCGCTAGTAGTGAGGTTTCGTGAAATATCTATAGCCTCTTTATATTGGCCTAAATAAACATAGGCCCGCGCCAGCAGTAGATAGGACTTTTGCGCGTGAACAGGGTCCAGGCGTATAGCCTTTTCAAACAGTCCGAGCGCCTTTTGAGCATGACCCATCCAAAGGAGCACGCCCCCAAGGGCGTTGACGGCATCCGTTGAATTCGGGTTGAGGGAGACTGCTTTCTCCAGTTCTTCGATAGCCTTGTCATTCTGGTTTCGCCGAAAATAGATCTGCCCCAAAATAATATGCCCATAAATATCGGATTCATCCATGTTGAGAACCCGCTGAACCAGCTGAAAGGCCTGCTCCAGACCTTCAGAAGGATTTTTACCTCTCCCATGCCTCAAATCTTTCAGGTAAGTGCGCGCCAATAGGGTGTATCCCCCAGGATACTCAGGGTCCAGGGCGATGACCTGCTTTGCCATTTCCCTCGCCTTTTCGACGTGACCGGCTGATTGATGATTAAAGTACTGCGTACCTTGCAACAGCTTCAAATAGGCCTCCAGGTTGCTGGTTCCCTTGGCCACAAGACGAACCCGCTCTTTGCCTGTCAGTTTCACGTGCAGGGCCTTTACAATCTCCATGGTTATCTCATCCTGGAGTGTGAAGATATCCTTGAGGTCCCGATCATAGCGTTCCGCCCACAGGTGCTTATCAGTGGTTGCATCAATGAGCTGCGCCGTGATGCGCACTTTTTCTCCGGATTTTTGGACACTGCCTTCCAGCACGTACTGTACTCCCAGTTCCTGCCCAACTTTTCGAATCTTTACCGGCTTCCCTTTGTATGTGAAGGACGAGTTGCGGGCTATCACCAGAATGCTTGGGATCTTAGAGAGTCCTGTAATGATGTTTTCGGTAATACCATCACTGAAATATTCCTGCTTTGCATCGCCACTCATGTTTGTAAAGGGCAGTACGGCAATGGATGGTTTATCGGTCACCAAAGACGCCGGTGAAGAAATGGTCGTTGGTTCTTCCTTTTGTGGCGCGGGTCGCAGGTAGAAATGCCATATTGCGATAAGAGCCAGCCCAACCACCAGGACCAGGGATGTGATAATCGCCCCCTTGCGCTTGTGCCCCGGGGCATCCCGTCTGTGTTTGTAAACCGTGGCGCCTGCGGAATCAGGTTCCATGAGAACCCTGTAGACCCGCACTTTGTCTTTGATATTCTTGACCGAGTGCTCCCCCAGAAATTCATACCCGAGGGATGTTTT
>JAFDIX010000337.1 GCA_019307805.1 Deltaproteobacteria bacterium
CCTGAAAGGATCGCCAGAACCCCGGCATGTTGGGGCTCCAGATCACTTTCCTCAATTCCGGGGAAATAGTCTGAGATCTCCCTGTAGTAATCGGCCATGGGGCTGAAATCACAATCGAAGGCCTCCTTGTTGCGGGCCTTTCCGCTGAGGGGTCCGACGATGTTTACCGGTCCGGCAGCCCAGGAACCGTCGGGGGCTGTTTCAATGGTTGGGGTGATATGGGTGCCAACGGCCCAATAACTGCCGGTAGGCAATTCCACTTTGACCGGCGCCGGGTATACGTTGGTATTGCACATCAGTTCCGGACGTTTGGTGTGGTAATACCGGGCAAATTCACCACGCAACGGATCTATCTCATAGGGAGAGTCCCTGTCCAGCATCCGTGCCACATCATCGGCATATAGACCGGCACAGTTGATGACCGTTTTGCTTAGAAATGTGTCCTCATTACCGTCGCGATTGCGGACAGTGAGCTCAAATGAGCTCAAACCCCTCAGTGCGTGCCCGGATCAACCTTAACTCGGTGTGGGTGAGGAAATGCGCTCCGTGATTGGATGAAAGGGCGTAGAGTTTATGGACCAGCCGGGTCGGTTCGACCACCCCTGCGCTGGGCAGATCGAGCGCGCCAACAGCTTGAACATTCGGCTCCCGGGCGGCCACCTCATCCCTGTTGAGCATTCGGAATTCTACACCGTTGGCCCGGGCCTGGGCCATATAATGCTCAAGATTGGGCCGGTCCTTTTCAGCGGTTGCCACAACCAGCTTGCCGCAATTGAGGTGGGGCACGTCGTGGATTTGGCAAAAGTCATAGAGCATCCGAACCCCCAGGGGACACAGCTCCGCCTTCAGGGGGCGGGTGGCCTGGTCGTAAAACAGTCCGGAGTGGATCACCCCAGCGTTTCGTGATGACTGGTTCTCCCCCTGTGTCACGCCGGGGTTTTTCTCGATGACAAAAACCTCACGCCCGGCCTTTGAGAGTTCATGGGCCACAGCCGTGCCCACCACCCCGGCCCCTATAATAGTATTTTCTACAATGTCCATAATCTGTCAGTTTCCATGTTGCGGAAAAGGACCATTTCCGGATGGAAGCTAGATATGTTCCCGCAGTTTTTTATATTTTTCCCAAATGGCGTAATTCGGCACTTCCATCCACTCTGGAACAGGTTTAGGCCTGAATTTCCCATTCGCGTGGCAATCTCCTTCATGAGATTGTGAAATAGGGTTCCCGGTTTGGTCCAGGGACAGGAGGAGATGCAGACACCACAGTCGGTCCCTGTTTCACACCACACCCTGAAGCATGCCTCGGGTTTGATCTTCCATTTCTCAACACCCCTCACTGCAACCCTGTCACCATGGGGAATGGCGCCGCTCGGGCAGCTCTCTGCGCAAATCTTACAGTCTTCACAGAATTCTTCTACACCGATATCAACGGGGGGATCATAATCCATGGGAAGATCAGTGGTAACGGTTGCCAGTTTCAGGCAGGGCCCGAATTCCTTGCTGATGAGGATACCCATACGACTCAGTTCCCCTATGCCTGCATCAATCGCGATGGGGATGCAGAGGACCAGATAGTTCCTGAGGTTATGGGCGCGGGCGGAGTAACCCAAATGTCGAATATAGGAGGCCAGGGTCGCACTTGCCTTTGCCAGGATCGTATATACCCGCATCATCTCCATAATTTCGGAGAGGACGGGCCCAGTTTTGATGAGATTGACATTGCTCCCCACAGCAAGACTGATGGCATGTTTATGAGATAAGGAAATGGGAGAATCCCTCTCCTTCTCCGGGCAATGAACGGTCTTCCCTACATGGGTGTATACATGGGCCTGGTTCAAGGGGCCGATTCGTACTAGGTCAGCACCTAAGTGGCGTGCAAATCCTTTTATCTTCTCGGCAGCCCTTGCAGGATTGATTTCCTGCTTTATATCCGAGACGGACCCATCCACCATAGCCTCGCTGCCAAGCTTGTGCAAAATTTCTCGCTGACTCCAAAGCATGGGGAGATCCCTTTCATTCCCCACCCTGCCAATGCCGGGGAATGCTTTGGTTTTCAGGTCTTCTTTTTCCCACCCGGGATGTTGTCTGTAAAAGGATTCCCATTCAAAGGTATCTGCCTCCAACTCGTACCGGGCGTGCACATTGTCCCTCTCATCAAAAGGAGACATTTCGCCTTTAATTTTGTATCGTGGGCTGTCCAGTTTCATATTGCGGTTACTCATTGGATAGCGGGGATTAATAAAGCCCTTCATGGCTGATCCTTTTCGAGCTATGGATTTCGAAATTTATGCGAGTTTAGAAATGCCATGTGCATACAGAGCAGGTCGCCTCCCAGACCGAATGCACTTTATCAATGCATCATCAGATTAGGCAGGAAAAGGGCGACCTGAGGTACGGCTATCAGGAGGGTCACGTGGGCGACATCTGCAAAAAGGAAAGGAACGATGCCGCGGAAGATGGTTCCCATGGGGACATCCTTGGCTACGCCCTTGATGACAAACACATTAAGCCCCACAGGCGGCGTGATGGATGCCATCTCAAACACCCTTACAATAATAATCCCAAACCAAATGGCATCAAAGCCCAGGGATTGGGCCACGGGGAACAGGATGGGGACCGTAAGCAGAATCATTCCCATGGCGTCCATGACGCAACCCAGGCAGAGATAAAGAACAAGAATAAGAATCATGATGATGTATCGGTTCACAGGCAATCCGCCAATGAAGTCTGCCAACTCAAAGGGGAGTCTGGTTATTGCAAGAAAGTAACCGAAAATCATGGCACCCAGCAAAATGGCAAATATCATGGCCGTAGTCTTCGTGGTTGTAAAAAGACTCTCTTTGAAGTTCTGCCAGTTGAGTCGCCCTCTTGCCAGGGCAAAAATAAAGGCCCCGCCGGCTCCAATCCCGGCCGCTTCAGTGGGACTGAAAACCCCGAAATAAAGACCGCCAATGACTATGAGAAACAGGAGGATTACAATCCATGTGCCCTTAAGCGATTTTATCTTTTCAATAAAGGTTGATTTGGGGCCGGGTGGACCCATGGAGGGTTTAATCCTGCAAATAATGGCAATAACCACTATATAAAAGACGGCCTCAAGGATTCCGGGGAAAACCCCGGCCAGGAAAAGTTTCCCTACGGACTGCTCGGTAAGGACCGCATATATGATAAGGATTACACTGGGAGGAATCAGGATGCCAATGGTCCCTCCGGCGGCAACAGCACCGGTGGCAAGAGCCGGATCATACTTGTATCTCTTCATTTCCGGCAGGGCTACTGTTCCCATTGTTGCTGCCGTTGCAAGGCTGGACCCGCTTACTGCAGCAAAACCGGCGCAGGCCCCTACGGTTGCCATGGCAAGGCCCCCGCGGAAATGCCCCAGCCATTTGTGGACGGTATCAAAAAGGTCTCGACTCAAGCCTGCATGGTAGCAGAATGAGCCCATGAGTATGAAAAGGGGAGCGACACTCAGGGCATAGTTGCCGAAAGAGGAATAGGGGACAGCCCCCAGGACAGAAAGTGCGGCCTCCCAGCCACTCAGGTAGACAATACCCAAAAAGCCGATAAGCCCCATGACGACAGCAATGTGTATGCCGGAAAACAGCAGAATAATAAGGGCGGCTATACCGATATAACCTACAATGAGAGGCGTCATTTTTTGCTACCCTTGCGTAATACATCGAGAAGGTTTTTTAATTGGACAATGCAGAGCACCGCGGTGCCCACAGCCACCAACAGCACAAAGGGCGGCACGGGGATACGTGAGATCAATCCAACCTGGTTGAATTCCATCATTTCCATTGCGCGGGGTACTATTCGCCAGGTTATCAGAGCGAACAAACCTAAAAAGGCAAAATAGGCCAGGCTGTTCATGACTATCTGGGCCCGCTCCGACAGCCTGGAGACCAGGAGATCTACCCTGACATGCCCCTTTTGCAGGGCACAATTTGCCAGTGAGAAGCTGACAATAATAGCCATCATGAACTCCGTAATTTCAAAGGAACCCAAAATAGGCTTATTAAACAGGTAACGCAGAAGGACGTCTGAACAGGTAAACAGCATCAAAATGAACAGGAAGGCGGCTGCGATAATATTGGTTACCTTGGCTGACACACGGGCTGCGACATCGATGATATGGACAAACTTATCAAGCCACATAATTATTCACCTGCAATGAAACATCATCGGTAGAGCCGGGGTGACCGGTACCTGATATACAGGTCACCCCGGCTGACCGAGTAATAAATAGAAGACTCACCAGCACTTATTTGGTGTACATCTTCATGAGCCGTTTTGTATCGTCGAATATTGCCTGGGCAGGGCCTTTCGATTTATTGGCATTCAACCATTTATTCCATAAAGGTTTGCCGCCCACTTCAATAAACCTGTCCATCTCCGTCTTTGATGGTTTGTAAAATGTCACGTCATAACCCGCTTTTTTAATAGCTGCAGGGGCTTCCCTTTCAGCCCTGTCAAAGGTTCCACCACCCAAGAAGTGCACTCCTGCGTATGCGCCGCTGACGCTCGCAATCGCTTTCTGGATATCAGGTGGAAATTCGTTCCATCTTTTTTTGTTCATGACGAGAAAATGAAGACCCGCCGGTAAATTTACCTGATTGATGTATTGGCCAACTTCGTAAAACTTAAAGCTTACATAGGCATCGGCGGGTGCGGCAACCGCGTCCAGTACCCCTTTTTGAAAGTTGATGTAAACATCAGGCATGGGTATATACATCGGAGAAGCGCCGTACAATTTCATCAAATTGGTTTGCCATGGTCCGGCGGATCTGATCTTCAACCCCTTTAAGTCTTCCAATTTGTTAAGCCGCTTTTTACTGACAATAGAATAGGACGCAGTCGTCCAGGTGGAAAGCAGTTTGATATCAGTAAAAAGTCCCTGAAGCTCAGGATACTTTTCGTAAAGTGCCCAGGCGGTTTTAGCCGCTGCCTCGGCACTCGTCACCATAAAGGGGAGCTCCAAAGATGTAAACAGATCGAATCTGCCCGGCTGATGCGCAGTGAATGACCATGCTATATCAGCCAGCCCCGACCTCACGGCATTCCAGGCATCCTTTGCTTTGACCAGGGTCTGTAGTGGGTAAATTTGAATCTTGACCCTGCCCTTGGTGGCCTTTTCCACGGCATCTGCCCAGGGCTTGTGTCCGTATCTATGATAGCTGCCGGTTGCCGGCATTTCGTGATGGTATTTCAATACCCATGTTTTCTCAGCGGCAACAGAGTGGGAAACAGTCCCGACGAGGCAAAAAGACATCATCAACGCGATCACCATTGGGATAATAAGGAACTTTTTCATCTGCTATTCCTCCTTCCTTTCCTGTTTTGGGTTAACAATGGATTGGAACGGATCAATGGCCAAGGTGTCTGTTTTTGAAGGGTTCACCTCCTTTCTCTTCTTTTTATCATTAAAACAACATCTGATAAAGACCTTAAATTTGTCCCTTACAATGGCCTGGCAAGTTTCCGGATGGTAGCCACCCGCTCTTCGACCACATGCTGGAGCGTGTC
>JAFDIX010001004.1 GCA_019307805.1 Deltaproteobacteria bacterium
TACCACTTCTTCAGCAGTGATTTTCGAGTGATGGTGAGGGGTATTCAGCCAGTGGTCGCATCCTGATCCTCCTGAGCCACTTCTTATGGTGGCTGCCTTTTCGACCAGGACAACCTTCGAACCCGTTCGTGCGGCACTGATGGCTGCCCAGCAGCCAGCTATCCCTCCACCTAAAACGAGTACTTCAGCATCAGCCTCTGCTTCCTGTCCGTAGCGGATAGGGTAGGGCCATTCCGGTACCCCGTGTGTTTTGACAAGATCATTCCAATCCATATATCTCCTTCTTGGTGCTTAAGCACATTGCACGTGTAAACCGATTGTGTGGCTAGGTCTGGTTGGGCGTTTATTATTCTCATTGATCGACTGGTATCTTAGAAAATTTGTAAGTGCCATCCTCTTCCTGTCGGATAGCCAGAAAAGCCAGCCATCTTTCATCATCCTGCTCAGGATGGTCGGCCCTCTTGAAGCCGAAAGGAATCGGTCGGCTTTCTTTCCTTTCCAGCGATGATCTCATGACCAGTTCAGCATTATCTATTATGGATTTTACATCAAGACATCGGCCTAGCTCATGGGGGTTTTCTGCCCTAAAGGGAGCGGCTTTCGTATCCTCCAAACGCTCTAACCCACGCTTCAGCATCTTCTCGCTACGAACGTCACCGCAATAGAAGTCCATTAGATTCTGAACGCCGATCTCAACTTCCTTCCAATAAAATCCACGTTTACGGTCTAAGATCTCGGAGCACATTTGATTTCTTGCCTTCATTAGCTCGTTATTTACTGGAAGAAACTCTTTTTGAGTCTTGGCACGTTTGGCGGCCATTTCTCCTGCACGCCAGCCCTGAGTAAACGCCCCAGAGGATGCTTGCCATGGCAGTCCACCCACTTCCCATAATCCCTTGGCTGCCGTTCCCGAAATTTCACGTGGCCAGAGCCCAGCATACTCTTGAGGATTGTCTCTTAAGTTTGCGCCCTCTTCACCCTGAAAGTAACGCATAAACTGGGTTCCTTTGCCTTCGTGTTTGATGGACCACTCAATATAGTCCAACTCCTCTTTAGTCCCATCGCTGAAATCCAAGTAGAATGGGCCCTCGCCAGTGGCGAGCCGTTTCACCAGATCAACTTTAACTCCCCGTACCGCCTTCCTATCTTCTATCCATTTTTTCCTGTCATTCTCAGTCCAATTCTCTTTACCCAGCTTCTTCCAATCATAGAATTGGGTTCTGGGGACTATGACATTTCTCTCCTCATCAATGATACGGGCTGCCGGTTGAACGGTGTTTCGCGGATCACCGTAGTTAGGATTGTAGTTACCGCAAGGGGCTGGACCCAATATGTTGCTGAGGAATTCAGTGTTGACTATAGGCAAACCGGCACGGATGGCCATAGATGTGCCGTCTCCGCTCATGGGAGCGGGCATTCGTAGATTGAAGTCGAAGCCACAAGGATTGCGGCTGAGTCGATTTGATCTGCCGGTAGCCGCCACAACAGATTTTGCCTTGAAAAAATAAATATCCGCCGTTCGCACATCGACGCCCACAGCCCCGGATATCTGCCCGTTGGTTGTGATATAATCGGTCATCTGAACACGATTGATAATCCTGACCCCCCTTTTTTTGGCCTCTTTGGTAAGAACAGGCTTTAGGGGAAATCCGTCGAAATTAAACGAAGTTGGCATACTGTGAAACTGTCGAACGATTCTGAATCCATCTGGGACAGAGTTGTCCTTGTACCTAAATTGAATGCCGAACCGCTCCAGATCCAATACCCGGGCATACATGGTTCCGGCCACCATATAAAATAAGTCTTTTCTAAAAAAACCGAAGGAGATCCCTTGGCGGTGGTCATCTGCCATATCATCAATGGTATATCCCATCTTTTCGTGGATTGGAGGGATATAGGCCCATACGTGGTCGATTCCCGAAGCAGCGCATCCGCTCCCAACGGTATTGGATTTATCAACCAACAAGACATCCAAGCCGTCCATTTCACGTGCTTTAATGGCCGCCATACACCCGGCAAGGCCGCCGCCGATCACTAAGACGTCTGTCTCAACAGGAATGATCTTTAATTTGCCCATCTTTATTTCCCCAATATACATCAAGCAGGATTCATGCAGTTATTTTCTGTGTCGTTTGAACGATCCTCTCATCTGG
>JAFDIX010001005.1 GCA_019307805.1 Deltaproteobacteria bacterium
ACTCAAGAGCGCCCGGGTGTACCACATCCTCGGTGAGGCCGGGGAACCTGGACATCCTGGAAAGGTTCAATGGGCATTCGTTAATAAAATCCGGCCACAAGTGAGAATATTCATCCATGAACTTCAGAAGTTCATAGACCACTTCATCCTCTGTGCTGTCCCACGCGCACAGGGCCATGCTTAAACCCGCCATCCCTACATCAGCCGGAGGATCCAGTTTCGGTCCGTTCGCTCTTAGAGAACCTCCGGGCACGAGCACGCGGTGCAATTTCCATGGATTTTTTCTGTTAATCCTGTCTGTATCTTCCAGTGAAATACCCACCCATCCCGCGTCCTTTGCCTCCAATGCCAGGGGCTCGAGACACTCAAATCCGTCGACGACCTGTCGATTTTCAAACCAGAAAGTAGCATCGAAATCACCGTTCAAAAGTCCATCTTTTGCCTGAGGTCGAAAGCAATCTTTGAGTATAACCTCATCATAGATTCCCCACGCGTCTCTCAGGATGGCTTCCTTGAGAACCCTCAGCGAGCTCGGTCTGGGCCTGATACCAATCCTTTTACCTCTAAGGTGCCGCGGGGTCCTGATCTCGGGGTCATATGTGGCTAAGGCAAAAGCCGAAAGACCGGTGGTTGCCACGAATTTAAGATCTGTGAATTCACGTTGATAATTATGCCATTCCGGCCCCTTACCCAGTATTGCCGGCAGGAAATCAGTGTTGGGAACAACGGGGAGACAATATTTTTTTAATTCCCGCGGTAACTTGTCGATCATATGCAGATGATCTGGGGCTGGTATGGCCCTGCCGGAAGCGGTAATCCTTTTATGAAACCTGTTGAGGAGCTTTACAGGGGCCGTATCTATAATAAAAGAAAGTGATCCTATGGGAGCGGGGGAGATGAATTCCAGATGAACCGGCTTAATTCTGATATTCAATTTCACTCAACGTTCTCCTACACCATCATGCTGGGCAGCCACAGGGTTAAGATAGGAAAAATCATAATCAAAGCCAAGGCAACAAGGTCACACATGAGAAATGGCAGAC
Source organism: Deltaproteobacteria bacterium (assembly GCA_019307805.1). Taxonomy (GTDB): domain Bacteria; phylum Desulfobacterota; class DSM-4660; order Desulfatiglandales; family HGW-15; genus JAFDIX01. The sequence continues at coordinate 1,044 of JAFDIX010001005.1, forward strand.
TGGACTTGTAGACATCTCCCATTGTTGTGCCCGGAGGACAGACACCTTTCATCACAAAAAGCATCATCCCGATCGGCGGGGTTATGGAGGCCATCTCCATGTTCAGCAACACCAGGATACCGAACCATACGGGATCAATCCCGAGGGCGTGAACGATGGGCATAAATATGGGCATAGTAACCATGGCCATGGCTCCCACATCCATGAATGTGCCCATAAAGAGCAGGGAGATCTGCATGAGGATAACGATCATGATCGGAGAAACTTGCAAGGAGGACATGTAGGAGGCCAGTTCCCGGGTAATTCCGGCAAAGGCCAGAATCTGACCAAATGCTATCGCCCCCGCAAGAATCATCAGAATGGCGGCTGAAATCTGAATCGTGCTCATAATCGTGCTCATAAAAGATTCTTTGACTATTTTTATGGTCAGTTTTCTGTAGCAGGCTGCCAGGATGAGAGAACCGGCAACACCTAAGACGGCTGACTCCGTGGGAGTCGTCCAACCGAGGAAGATACACGCAAGGACGAGAAAAACAATGAAGCCCAGTGGCACCACATAGAAGAGAGAGTCAAGAAGCTTCTTCTTCAAGGGTGTGGGTTCTAAATCATAAGCAGGGGCCACTGAGGGCTGCACAATACACCGAATAACAATGTACAGTGCATAAAGGGAGGCCATAATCAGCCCGGGAATAAGGCCGCCGATAAGAAGCCTTCCGACCGAAATCCCGGATATGGCCCCCAGGAGGACGGCCAGGGCGCTTGGAGGGATAATCATAGCCAGACCACCGGCACCCATAATGGGCCCTATGGTCATCGCTTTTGCGTAGCCACGTTTTTGCATCTCCGGGATCAACAGCGTCCCCATCATGGACGCGGATGCCATCTGGGACCCGCTCATCGTGGAAAACAGGGTTGAAAAGGCCACGGATAACAAGGCCAGCCTACCCGGAAGCTTGCCCATCCATTTGTCCATGACATCCAGCATCCTGTAACCCATGCCTGTACGGAACATGATCTGTCCCATAAGCAT